>JBIIAS010000011.1:0-19645 GCA_044239795.1 Candidatus Nanopelagicales bacterium
ACACAACGTGCACGCCAGCTTCTTCAAGTTTTCGGGACCAGTCGATGTTGTTTTGCTCATCAAATCTGGCCTTGATTTCTACGACTGCCAAAACTTGCTTACCCATTTCAGCAGCATTGATCAGGGCGTCAACGATTGGCGAGTCACCAGAGGTGCGATACAAAGTTTGCTTGATGGCCAATACGTTTGGATCGTTCGAGGCTTGCTCTAGGAACAACTGCATGCTGGTTGAAAATGAATCGTAAGGATGATGCAGCAAAACCTCACGATGACGCATAACATCCAAAATGTCTGGAGCCGACGAACTTTCAACTTCTGCAAGTGCCGTGCTGGTTCGTGCAATAAATAAAGGCGCCTTTAAGTCGTCACGATTTAGGCGAGTGAATTCCAGTAATGACTCATGATCAAGTGGCCCACTTAATCGAAAGACTTCGCTGTATTCGATGCCAAGTTCGCTAATGATTAAGTCCAACACGTGCGCATCGATTGAGTTTTCAACTTCAAGTCGAACGGCTGGGCCGAATCGACGCCGCATGAGTTCTCGTTCTAAAGCCTGTAGCAAGTTTTCGGCATCGTCTTCTTCAACATCAAGTTCTTCGTTACGAGTTACTCGGAAGGCATGGGTTTGAATAACGTCCATACCTGGAAAAAGTTTGTCCAAGTGTCCAGCAATTACATCTTCTAGTGGAACAAAGCGTTGGCGTGAAACTTCAATAAATCTTGGAAGTGACGGTGGAACTTTTACACGTGCAAAAAGTTCATTGTCAGCCTCCTTATTTTTAACTACGACCGCCAAATTTAGCGAGAGTCCAGAAATGTATGGGAACGGATGCGAAGGATCAACAGCTAGGGGAGTGAGCACTGGAAAAACTTGCTCATCGAAGAGCGTTGACATTGCTTCCCGCTCATCGGTTGTTAACTCTTCCCAACGCAGAATCTCAATCCCACTTGCTACCAACGCTGGAAGAACCGATTCGTTAAAGGTCTGTGACGCCTGCTTCATTGCTGCGTAGCTTTCGGCAAGTACAGCGCTATGCACTTCAGTTGGCAGCATTCCGGAAACAGTTTTCTTTGCAATACCGGTCGCAAGTCGACGCTTTAGCCCAGCAACCCGAACCATAAAGAATTCGTCTAGATTGCTGGCAAAAATTGAGAGATACTTAACTCGTTCTAAAAGCTCCATGTCTGGATCTTGAGCTAATTCCAAAACCCGCTGGTTAAAGGCAAGCCAAGAAAGCTCGCGATCTAGGAAACGATCGCCAGGTAAGGCTGTTGCCACAGGGGCTGATTGGGAAGTATCAGTCATAACGTTGTAAGCCTTACACACTTTGGTAAACAACTCCTAAATCAGATTTTCCATAAGGTGAACATTTATCCCAAAAGTGGGATGATTTAGCGGTGGCGAGACAAATAGTGGTTATGGGATCAGGGGAAACCAGCCCAACCATGGTTACGCCACATCAGCAGATTCTGGCTTCGATGGGCAAACTGGACCGCCTCAAGCTCACTATTTTGGATACCCCATTTGGGTTTCAGGAAAATGCCGATGACCTGACTGAGAAGTTAATTGAATACTTCTCCCATTCAGTTGGCGCTATTCCAAAGGCTATTTCGCTGCGCAATGCATCGGTGGCCGGCGCAGCCCTAGGCGAGGCCGTTAACTCAATTCGAGATTCAGACTGGCTATTTGCTGGACCAGGAAGTCCCTCATACGCCTTGAAGGTTTGGCATGAACTCGGTGTCAGTCCGCACTTTGACGAAGTTTTGGCTGACGGAACTGTTGTGCTGGCATCCGCTGCTGCACTTACTGCCGGTTCTCACACGATTCCGGTTTACGAAATGTATAAAGTTGGCGAAGACCCCCATTGGTTGCCAGGTTTGAATTTGATTGAGCGCCACACTGGAATGCCAGCGGCGATCATTCCGCATTACGACAATGCAGATGGCGCAAATCATGACACTCGTTTTTGCTACATAGGTGAACGTCGCTTACGAGTTATGGAATCACTTCTGCCGACTGAAGTTTTCATCATTGGTGTGGACGAACACACTGGAATTCGTTTTGATTTAGATGAACGCACTGCCCATGTATTTGGCCGCGGCACTATGACTATTCGTCATCACGGTGAATCTTGGACGGTTGCATCTGGTGAGAGTGCAACATTCGAAGAAATCATTTCTCACACTGGCAGCACAATCGTGTTGGGCGAACCAGCGCCGCTGTTCAAAGTCGACCCACATAAAGTTGAACAACTGCTTGACGCTGGAAAAGTTAGCGACGCAGTTGATGCCTTACTAAATCTTGACGAACTCGATCGCGATACTGAAACCCGCGCCGCAGTTCACTCATTGGTTACTCGACTTGGACACATTGCAGCTAGTCCAAAGGTCGACATCATGTCAGTTATTGGACCGTACGTTGATGCGCTGTTGCAAGCACGCCAAGCAGCTCGCGCTGGTGGTCGTTGGGATGATGCGGATGCGATTCGCAATCAACTTATGGAAATGAAAGTGACCATACAGGACACTAAAGATGGCTCGTCTTGGGAAATCGAAAGTTCATGAGCCCCGGCCCGATCGCATTAGTTGGCTCTGGTGAGTACTTGCCGATCATGCAAGAAGTCGAAGCAAACTTAATTGCTGGAAGAAATCCAAAGTACGTTCAGATTCCTACCGCAGCTGCGCCTGAGGGTGAATCTTCCTTGCATCACTGGATCACATTAGGCAAAGCACAAGCCGAGCGAATCGGAGTAGAGGCGGTTTCAATCGTTGCGCATGATCGTAATGATGCAGATGACTCAAGACTTGCTGAACAAGTTAAAGATGCTGGCTTGATTTATTTGTCTGGTGGCAACCCAACTTTTTTGGCAAACACATTGCGCGAAACACTGCTTTGGAAAGAAATCGAATCTGCTTGGCGGGATGGCGCAGCTCTTGCTGGATGCAGCGCTGGCGCGATGGCATTGGCAGATCACATTCCTGCGCTGCGATTACCGAAACATACTGCAACTAACGGACTTGGTTTATTGCCACACATTCGAGTGTTGCCACACTTCGACAAGATGTTTGCGCGAATTCCAGACTTCATGACCCGGTTCATGAAGGTGCCAGATGGCGTGAGTGTTGTTGGCATTGATGAAGACACTGCAATTGTTGGTGGCCCATTTGAGTGGGAAGTTCAAGGACGCCAGTCAGCCTGGCTGTTTGTTGATGGACACCGCAAGGAGTTTAAGTCAGGTCAGGCTTTAGTTACTCCGAAGATATAGCTACACGGATGACTTGCGGAACATAACGTCGGTATCCCAATGCGCAAAGCCTAGGGATTCATAAAGCGAAATCGCCGCCTGGTTGTCAGCATCAACGTAAAGCATTGCTGCAGGTAAGCCTTTTGAACGTAGGTGCTCAAGGCCTCTAACGCTTAGTAACTTGGCTAAACCGGCGCCGCGCAGATCTGGCGAAACGCCAAGCACGTAAATCTCACCGATTTCGGAGTGCCCATGACTTCCTGCACCGCCGTGAACTTTGGTCCAGTGGTAGCCGACCATAACTTCGGATCCCGATTGATTTTGGGTAGCAACCAAGAAGCCTGAAGAGTCAAACCATTGCTCAGACATTCTCACTGCTAAATCTTGTAGAGACATCCGACCCTGTTCTGGATGATCGGCAAACACTTTGGCATTAAGCGCCAACCAGGTTTGTTCGTCCTTACCAACTTCAAAGGCTCGAATCGTGACACCAGCAATGTCACTTGCCTTTGGCAAAGGGGCAAAAAGTGAACGACGCATTTGCCAAAGTTCTCGAGTCTTAGCGAAACCAAGTTTCGCAGCCAAGGTGTAAGCGCTAGTTAACTCCCCGTGAGCCCAAAGCCGCATTCGTGGATCATTGGATTTTTCGATTGCTGCTTCCACTAAGGCTCGGCCTACACCTTGCTTGCGATTTTCTGGATGCACGACAACTTCAACAACTGAACCTGCAACCGTATCGGTTTGATCGAGGTGTAAGTAGCCAATGATTTTTCCGGCATCAGATGTTGCAACTAAGTGTTCATCTGCATCGTCGCCACCATGGTGCAAATGAATAAGGACATGCTCCGAAAGTGGAGCCATCTCATCGATTGCAGCAGCTGCGAACGCAAGCTGCATAACTTCTTCTGTTTGAATTTCAGATAACCGAGTTAGAACCGAGACTTCGAATGACATGGATCAGACAAGTACTTCGTGGGACTCGTTAACAGGTGATGTGACATAGCGATAGCCAACATTGCGAACTGTACCAATTAAGTTTTCGTTTTCTGGACCTAGCTTTGCACGTAGGCGACGAACGTGAACGTCAACTGTTCTGGTGCCACCAAAGTAGTCATAACCCCAAACTTCGCGAAGCAACTGGTCGCGAGAAAAAACTCGACCAGGATGTTGGGCTAAGAACTTAAGCAATTCGAATTCTTTGAAAGTTAGATCAAGAGTTCGGCCACGAAGTTTTGCCGAGTAAGTGGACTCATCAATTGAAAGTTCACCGGCTTTGATCTCACTGCTGGATTCAAAACCGTTAGGAGTTTCAACTTTTGTGGTGGCAAGTCGAATTCGAACTTCAATCTCTGCCGGGCTGGCATCAACCAAAAGTACGTCAGTTAAACCCCACTCATGAT
Organism: Candidatus Nanopelagicales bacterium; assembly: GCA_044239795.1. GTDB lineage: Bacteria > Actinomycetota > Actinomycetes > S36-B12 > UBA5976 > UBA5976. The sequence goes on from JBIIAS010000011.1 coordinate 4,646, forward strand.
TTACAGCAGCTAAGCCGCCTTCAGTAGTAATCAGAATTACGGGTGATGTGTTGCCTGTGGTCTCCAAGAGTCGACACAAACTGCGAACTGCAGGTAGATCAGTGCGACCGTCAATCAAAATGACGTCAACTTCTGGGGCAGTTATCAAAGCGGTTGGTTCAGGGGACATCACCTTTATGTGATGGCTTAAAAGTTCTAGACCTGGCAGAACCGCACTAGATGGTGTGAGCGCACGGGTGAGTAATAAGACCTGGGCCATTACTTCACCTACTTATATAGTCGCTCTCCATAAGTCTAGAGCAGAACTAAAAGGGGGTTAATAGGCTTGATTTACTTAAAGAATCTAGACATTTACCAAGTCAGTAACAGCAGCTGTTAACTCAGCCTTCTTTGGAACGCCAGTGGCCCGAAAATGTACAGTTCCAGACTTATCAATAATCAATGTGGTTGGGGTTCGGGTAATCCCATATGTCTTCACCAGGTCCATATGTTCAACAACGTCGAGCTCAATGTGGCAGATAGCCGGAAAGCTGTTGGTGACCTCGTCGAGAAGTTTGTTGGTTACTCGGCAAGGTTGGCAGAACTCGGAAGAGAATTGCAGGAATGTTACCTGTGGTGGGTGATCGTGGTCCAGATGCAGGTGCTCAGTTAGTCCTTGAAGTGGCGGCACGATTTCCTCGCGGAGCCTGCCGTCGCTTACCTTGCGGTAAATCCCAAAAGCCAACGAGAGCAACAAGACGGCGATTAGAACGTACCCACCGTTATTCATCCCTGCTCCTGCTCGCCCTATGAAGTGTGGGTAATCAGAAATACCCACCCCTTGAATTTAGGGGCAATTGTCACATTCACCAACTTGAATGCCTAATGCGAGGCTTTTGCAATAACCATTTACAAGCCCGCATGGTGGCAAAACCTGACCTATGGTTGGGTCATGTCGAGAACCACAGTTCTTATCAAGCGCCGAGTCGTTGATTACGGCCGCCTTGGTTCTTCGATGTGTATGCGCGCTTAATCCTGCAGTCCCTTTAATGGCTGCATGTGTCTATAAGCCAATTGAAATCGGAACTGAAAAGGAAATCTAATGAGCAAGCAAATTGATCCACGTGGACCTCGCTTTGGTGCTGCCATCACAACAGTTGTTCTAGCTGTAATTTTGCTGACCATTCCAACGAGCCTTGCAACCGTGCTGTTGGGAATCCAAACAGTCGTGTTTGCACTAGGTGCTTTCGTAGGATTACACGCTCAGCCATACGGAATCATTTATCGCAAGTTAGTGTTACCGCGTATTGCAAAGCCATCAGCTTTAGAAGCAGTTGAGCCACCACAGTTCGCGCAGTTCGTCGGATTTCTTTTTGCCGCGACCGGCCTGATCGCACTTCTCGCTGGCGCTGAATTGGTGGCAACGATTGCAGTCGGCTTTGCATTAGGTGCAGCGTTCTTGAATGCCGCGTTCAACTTCTGCCTGGGCTGCGAGATGTACCTAATCGGCAAACGAATCTTTTCCTAAATAAAACTTAAAAAGAAAACAAGGAGTAATAATGAGTAACCAAGCACTAGTAGATGCCGAATGGGCACTGGCGCATCTAGATGATGCAAAAGTAGTTTTCGTCGAAGTTGATGAAGACACCGAGGCATACGCCGGTAATCACATCAAGAATGCAATCGCACTTAACTGGAAGACTGATCTGCAAGATCCAGTTCGTCGCGATTTTGTAAACAAAGAACAGTTCGAGGCATTACTAAGTGCCAAGGGTATTTCCAACGATGACACTGTCGTTCTTTACGGCGGAAATAACAACTGGTTTGCGGCCTACGCGTACTGGTACTTCAAGCTTTATGGTCATGGCGATGTTCGCTTACTTGATGGTGGACGCAAAAAGTGGGAACTCGATGGTCGCGAACTTGTCAGCGAAGTTCCAAGTCGCGCAGCCACTAAGTACGCAGCTAAAGATCAGGATCGCTCAATCCGCGCATTCCGCGATGATGTACTGAAGGCAATTGGAACCCAGAATCTTGTCGATGTTCGTAGCCCAGATGAGTACGCCGGTCGCTTGCTTGCACCAGCTCACTTGCCACAGGAAGCAGCTCGCATCGGCGGTCACATTCCAACAGCCGCAAACATTCCGTGGAGCAAGGCTGCAAATGAAGATGGCTCATTCAAGTCAATCGATGAGCTAAAGGCCCTTTATGAAGGCGCTGGTGTGGATCTAAAGAAAGACACCATCGCTTACTGCCGAATTGGTGAACGCTCGGCTCACTCATGGTTCGTATTGCACGAGTTGCTAGGCGTTAAGAATGTCAGCAACTACGACGGCTCATGGACTGAGTACGGCTCACTTGTTGGCGTGCCAGTTGCTGTTGGCGACGAGCCAGGTTCCGCATGAGTGGTTGCGGCGCAGTAGTTGGCGGAGTCTCGTTAGACAACGTTGACATTTCGACCCAAGCGGTAATCCAAGGTGTGATCTCATCTGGGAATGTTCCGGCTTCGGTTGGCTATGCTCGCTTACTTGATCGAAACGATGAGTTCGTAGCTGAGGTCCCAATCTCAAAGCAAGGTGAATTTAGATTCTTCACAGTAGCTGGTGATTGGACTGTTGTTGCTTTGATCCCAGGGGCGAATTCACGTACCCAGGTTCAAGCAACAATCGGCAAGGTTCTTGACGTCGAGATCGCAGTAAATAATTAGATTTAACTAAGAAAAAGGCTGGCTTTCGGTTGAAAGCCAGCCCTTGTTTTTTGACAGGGAATGCCCTGTATTAATTGAATTTCATTGAACTTCCTATGTTGAACTGGTGGTTGTTAATCTCCGTTTAATTCTTCAAAGGAAAATCGTGAACAAAGTTTTTAGAACAGCCCTGACCGGAGTTATAAGCATCGGAATGTTTTCAGCACTCACCGTTAGCCCAGCGTATGCGATAACTGAAAATCTGATTCCAGCTACTTCCATTTCACTATCCGCAGTCGGAACTCCCACAGTCGATAGTGTTCTGACAGTGAAAAAGCAGACTTACACCACATTTACAGAAACTAGATCTGGTATCAGCTGGTTCAGATGTAACTCGGCTACAACAATAAAAAATAAATTAAGCGAAGTGGATGCTGCACTTGCAGCTGCATCTTGCACTCAACTTGTAACAGCTGATGGAGTAACTTCGAACCAGATGACAACTTACAAAGTTACAGCCAAGGATGTCGGTAAGCACATGACCGCAGTAGTCAGTGCCAATGATGGGGTCGAAGGCGTTAATGCAGGTAGACCAAACAATGATGGATATTCCTTAGCGAATAGTCTGCTGATTACCAGCCCTCCAGCCCCGCCAGCCAAGAAGAACCCTAAACTCCCAGCTGTTGCTACCAAGTTGAACGTGGGCAAGTCACTGACTGTTGCATTACATGCTACTAAGGGAACGTCTGCGAAAGGCGCCAATGCTGATGGTTTACCAACAGTAGTTTCTGTAACTTCCGCATCAAAGGCATTTTGTTCAGTAACCAAGGTTGTAAAGAATAGCAAAATTACCGGTTATACCGTCAAAGGTCTTAAGGTTGGCAGCTGTTCGGTTGTAGTTGATATCACGGGTGACGCAGCCTTCAATGCACAAACAAAGACCACGACTGTAATGGTAGCGAAGAACGCCCCCAAAGTCCCAACAGTTGCTAACAAAGTAAATGTTAAGAAGTCCTTCACGGTAAAGCTTCATGCAACCAAGGGCACTTCCGCCAAGGGCGCAAATTCTGATGGTTTACCAACGGTAGTTAGCGTTGCACCTGCATCAAAGGCATTCTGCTCCGTAACCAAGGTTGTAAAGAATAAAAAGATTACTGGTTATTCCATCACTGGTCTTAAGGCTGGTAATTGCTCAGTTGTAGTTACTATCACTGGTAACGGGTCCTTCAATAAGCTAACTAAGACAACCGTAGTAAAAGTGTCAAATTAGCAAAGTTCAAGGCTCGACAAGAAGTTGCTGACTTTCATCAGTAAGTCAGCAACTTCTTGCAAATCAAGTGCTTACATTCCTTCTGGAATCAAATTTATGTAATCAACTTTTATGCAACGATCCATGACTACTTTCATACCTTTAGCTTTAGCAGTTTCTGCAACTTCATCATTCTCGATTCCTAATTGCATCCACCAAGTCTTGCCAGCGGCACTTTCAGCAATGGCTGGAAATTCAGTTTCAAAAACTGCAGGCATATCTTCTGCCTTACGGAAGACATCGATGATGTCGGGAACCACTGGCAGATCAGCAAGTGATTTGTAAACGTGTTGGCCCAACATTTCACCAGTCACCGTCGGGTTTATCAAGTACACATCAAGGTGAGTCTGCTCAATCAGGTAGGCAGCGACCTGATGGCTTGCTCGGTCTGGGTTGCTTGAGACACCGATCACAGCCACTGAGGATGCCTCTTCAAGAATGGATTTGATTTCGGCGTTGTTCATGTTGATTACCCCTCGGCTTGGCTACTTACCTGACAATACTGGGCGGATAGACTGTTCACATGGCTGAGACGTTCTATACCGGATTACTGGTTGTCGCTTCACTTTCTATTACTGGGTATGCGTCGTACATGGTCTACAAACTATTTAAGGGTCAAGCATGAGCACGAAACTTCATCCGGATTTAGCTCCGCTTTCTTGGCTAGTCGGTACCTGGGTTGGGGTTGGCGTCGTTGGTTACCCAACTATGGAATCTGATATTCAGGTTGGACAAGAACTAAGCATTCATTCTGATGGACGTCCATTCTTGATTCACTGGTCTCGCACTTGGGAACTTAATGATGAGGGCGAACGCGTCCGCCCACTTGCTTTAGAAAGTGGCTTCTGGCGCCCACGTCCAGATAACGAAGTTGAATTACTTCTAGCGCATCCAACTGGATTCCTAGAATCTTGGTTTGGCAAAGTCACAATTACAGGTTTAGAAAACGCTCAGATCACTGGCGCTCGGGTTGAGTTAAAGACTGACGCAGTATTGCGAACCGCCTCAGCAAAGCAAGTTGATTCAGGTGAACGCATCTACGGTTTAGTAGATGGCAACATCGGCTGGGTATACGACATGGCCGCTGAAGGTCACGCGATGAAATCGCATGCTTCATTCCATCTAACAAAGGCAATAGCACCATGAGCAATGAATGGGATGACGTCTTACGCGATCAGGGTTATCGAATCACTCCGCAGCGCCAGTTAGTTCTGGAAGCAGTTAACACTTTGGGTCATGCGACCCCAGAAGAACTTCTGTCTGAAGTTCAAAAGACTGCAGCTGCAGTAAACCTTTCAACGATCTACCGAACTCTAGAAGTTTTGGAACAAGTTGGTTTGGTTACTCACGCTCACATTGGCCATGGCGCACCTACATATCATTCAGTTGATAACGATGCCCATATCCACTTGGTGTGTGACACCTGCCAAGGCGTGCAATCGATACCGGCAGATGCTGCAGAACTGTTTGTTCAAATGTTGCGCGAGAAAGCTGGCTTTGAGACCGATGTTGCGCACGTTTCGGTTCACGGCCAATGCGCATCCTGCATGGATCGCCAAAAGTTGCTTTAGCCTCTAGCGATAAAGGTTTCCAGTCTGTATTAATTGCGAGACAATGTTGTTATGACCGCTATTCCACACATGGATGACACCAGCATTGATGCTTCGGTGCCATGGCATTTCGGAGAGCCGTTCAAAGAGCAACGTGAATTGGTTGCCGGACGTGGGCGAGTAGATCTTTCGCATCGCGGGGTAGTTACTGTCACTGGTGCCGATCGCAAGTCTTGGATGCATTCCATCACTACTCAAGATTTTGAATCTCCAGTTGCACATCTAACTTCATTGATTTTGTCCCCACATGGTCACATCGAACATGACATTCACGTAGCAGAACATGACGAGACAATCTGGATCAGTTGTGAACCAGGTACTGTCAACGACTTAATCAACTATTTAGAGTCCATGAAGTTCATGCTTCGAGTTGAAGTTAAAGACGTTTCTGAAGACGTCGCAATCGTGGGAGCACCTGGCTGGATTGAGTCTGATGTGCATCCGGTTTGGCATTCATCTGAAGCTTTTGTAAATGGCTCATCAGCAAGTGATAAATATGTTGCAACCAGACCAGCTGACTGGAAAGTTAGTGAACTATTTGTGCCACGCACTGAAATTGAAGAAGTTTTGAATCAAGAGACTCGAGTGGGAACTTGGGCTTGGGAAGCGCATCGAATTCGCGCAGGTGTGCCACGCCTTAACTTTGAAACTGATCATAAAACGATCCCGCACGAAGTGGGCTTGATTGGTTCATCAGTTCACTTAAACAAGGGTTGTTACCGTGGTCAAGAGACAGTTGCTCGGGTTTATAACTTGGGCAAACCACCACGTCGCATAGTCCAGCTGGAACTAGATGGTTCAACTAACGACCTGCCAGCAATCGGTGATGCAGTTTTGCTAGAAGGTAAAGAAGTTGGCCGAGTTACTTCGGTTACCCAAGATTATGAAAGCGGACCACTTGCCCTGGCTGTCATTAAGCGCTCGGTTCCAACTGACGCAGTTCTAACCGCTGGCACGGTTGCTGCCAGCCAAACTGTAATTGTTGAGTAACTAAACCTCAAGCGTGACGGTCATCGGACCATCGCAAACTGCACTAATTCGCATATCCGCTCCGAACTTTCCAGTTTCAACCTGAGCACCAAGATCTCGTAAAGCCTGAACTACATTTTCAACTAGCGGTTCGGCTTGTGGGCCACGTGCTGCTTGTTGCCAGGTAGGGCGTCGACCATTTGAGGTATCTGCAAAGAGCGTGAATTGGCTGATAGCCAAGATTGGCAAGCTTGCGTCAGCCGCGGCTACTTCAACTGATTCAGAGTTAACAGTTTTTCCAGCTGCTTTCAAGGCTGCAGATTCAAAGATTCGTAAATTCCAAATCTTGTCTGCCAGGATTGCGCATTTGCTTTCATCATCATCGACACTCACACCAATCAGGACCAGTAGTCCCGGTCCTTCAAAAGCACCTATGGTTTTGCCTTCGACAACAACACTGGCACCATCAACTCTTTGAACAACTGCACGCATACTGACATTCTGCCGTGTTGATGGGGTAGTTCGCATTAGGTGTTCGATACTTGAACGTGGAACGATAGGAGAGTGTCAGTTCCAGTTGCTTATGTAGTCCGAAGCGGACTTATTGAAGGCGCACACTTTGGCAGTGCCGTCGTTGTAAACGCACAGGGCAAAGTTGAGTGGTCAATTGGCGATGTTTCAACTGCAATGTTTCCAAGATCCTCAAGTAAATTGATGCAAGGTCTGGCCATGGTCAGAAATGGTTTGCCACTTAAGGATGAATTACTTGCTTTAGCCTGCGCTTCCCACAGCGGTGAAGACTTTCACTTAGCTGGCGTTCAAGACATCTTGAATGCCGCAAATTTGGATACCTCGGCACTGCAGTGTCCAGCGGACTGGCCACTTGATGAAATCGAACGCGACACTTTACTTGCCGCAAGCCTAGGTAAGTCATCCTCTTATATGAATTGCAGTGGAAAGCATTCAGCAATGTTGTTCACTTGTGTGCTCAATGGCTGGGATACCGATACCTACATAAAGGCAACACACCCATTGCAATTGGCATGTAAAGAAACAATCGAAGAAATAACTGGTGAGACTGTGGAACACATTGGTGTTGATGGCTGTGGTGCGCCATTAATGTCGACAACATTGGTAGGCCTAGCTCGAGCATTCTCGAAATTTGCTGGACCAACTGCGGATGCAGAACAAAAGAAGATTGCCGATGCAATTCGATCTCATCCTGAGTATCTCGGTGGCACTCGTCGCGACGTGACAAAACTTATGCAAGGAGTCCCAAGTCTGTTAGCCAAGGATGGCGCTGAAGCCGTTTATGGAATTGGGCTTGGCGACGGAAGAGCCCTGGCTCTCAAGATTGAAGATGGTGCAGACCGCGCACGAATCGTGGTCGCTATGTCTATTTTGCAAAAGGTTATGGGAGTTGTATCTCAAGAAGTCGAGCGACAACTGGACAGCCAAGAACTACTGGGTGGCGGCGTACATGTTGGAAAAGTTATTCCGGCGTTTTCGGTCTAATCCCTAGCTAACAAGTTCTTTGCGGTACTTCATTACTTCTGAAGTCATACCAATGCCAACAACTCCACTAAGAATTTCACCTCTGAAATAACCCATGACTAATTCATCGGATAACTCTCCGGCAACTAGTTCATAACGATCCGCAATTCCAGGCATACCAAAACCCTGAATCTTCATGTCGTATTGATCTGACCAAAAACTTGGCAGTGGCATGAATGGTGTCGCAACAAGTTCGGAATAGTTATCAGATTCTGCCAAATAGGCACTTAACACCGAACCAACTCGCTTTCCGGTTTCGGTCGGAATGTTCCAGTGCTCAATCCTTCTTGGCTCATTGTCGAATAGCGGATTAGCGAATCTAGCTAAGTCGCCAACCACATAAACACCATCGACAGATTTTCCATCAGTGGTTACAGCTCGAAGTGCAGAGTCAGCAAGCACCCCGTTTGAGATATCAAGATTGGTACCAGACAGCCATTCAACATTGCAGTGTGAACTAATAGCTTCAACTAGAACATCTGCCTGAATCACTTCACCGCTATCAAGGACAACGCCGGAAATTTTTTCAGTACCAGTTAGATCAGAAATTCCGTGGTTCAGTTTGAACCTAACGCCATGGCTTTCATGTCGCCGCTGCAGCTCAGCAGCAAGTTGCTCACCTAGCGGCCTAATCATCGGATACGGATCAATTGCGACATTGGTAACTTCGCAACCCAGCCCTCGCGCAGTCGCAGCAACTTCACAACCGATGAATCCAGCACCTGCTACAACAACTTTGGCTCCGGGAACCAACTCAGCCCGTAATCCAACTGCATCATCTAAAGTCCGGACAGTGTGTCGGCCGGTTACTTTGCCATTTGGCAGATCAAGTACCCGCGGCCGTAATCCAGAGGCTATAACTAGCCCGTCGTATTCAAACGACTTTCCGGAGGCTGTTGTCACAGCCTTTTTATCTAAATCAACTGAAGTGGCCGGATCGCCCAGGTGCCAAGTGACATCTTCGACTTGAGTTCGTAACTTAAAAGCCACTGCTTCGTGGGTGACTTCTTTTGCCAAGACTTCTTTAGACAATGGCGGACGGTTGTAAGGAAGGTGTACTTCCTCGCCAATCATGGTTATCCGTCCAGCAAATCCGTTATTGCGCAATGCTTCAGCGGCGCGCAGGCCACCCATAGAGGCCCCGACAATAACGACTGACTTAGTCATAAAACTTGGTTTTAGTTATTCGACAATGGTGATTGCCTGCATAGGGCAAACATCCACAGCACTTTCAATGTCACTGCGGCGACTGTCTTCGGCAGTGGCAACAAATTCAAGTTTGTCTTCATCGTTTAACTTGAAGATATCTGGTGCTTCGAAGACACATTGGCCATAGTGCTGGCACTTATCCATGTCGACATTGATGGTAATCATTCCTTCTCCTCAACAGTTGATGGGTATAGATCTTTAGATGGCGTACGAATTCCGCGGAATTCCCAGTCACCACCCAAGGCAGTGGAGACCACTTCTTCACTTTCAGTTGGTTGTGCGCCTACATCAGTGCGAATTGCAGTTGGGCCGGTGACAATTGTGTTGGTCAGCTTGCCAAGTCCTTCAACTTCGACTTCGACTACATCACCTGGTTGCACTGGACGTGAGTTAGCGGGAGTTCCAGAGAACAAAATGTCACCCGGAACCAAAGTGATAGTTCGGGCAATGTCTGCAACCAAGTAATGCATATCCCATTCCATGTTGCTGGTGTTGTCATCTTGCTTCACAACACCATTCACCAAAGTACGGATCTGCTTTCCTCGGAAATCCCAATCCGTAATCAAGCCAGGACCAACCGGTGCCAAGGTGTCGCTACCCTTAACTCGCAACATGGAGCCGGCGTCAGTATCGCGGAAGTCATGCAAACCGTAGTCATTTCCAATGGTGTAACCAGCAATGTAATCGCCAGCTTCAGCCGGACTGATGTTGCGGCAAGTCTTACCAATCACAATTACGATTTCGCCTTCATAGTTCAACCACTTACAACCCTGTGGGCGCACGATTGAACCCAAGTGACTGTTTAATGCAGTGATCGGCTTGTGAAAGTAGGTAGGCGCAGATGGGAGTTTGGTCATGAACTCTTGCGTACGACTGTCGTAATTCAAATGAACTGCAATGATTTTTGTAGGCTCGCTCGGCGGCAAGTGAATCGCATCAGCGATGGCGACCTCTCTGCCGTCAGGAGCCACCAGAGTTTCACCGTGGCGAATAGTTTGAACTGCAAAGCCATCCAGCAGGATGCGACGATACTCAGCCACGTGACACAACCGGGTGCTTAACAGCTGGGAAACCTTCGGCTGGTTTATCGAACCAGATATGAACCTGGCCAGTACCAATTGAGTTTTCATACTCACCGTATTGACGGCCAGGTGCAGTGCAATCCTTTTCGCCTAATGCACCATGCATCATCATGCCGTGCCCGTAGCGAGCTTCTGGCTTGTACTTATGGAATTCATCCATGGTGTCCAGAACCTTTGCGTGTTCTCCGGCTAGATACCAAGCAATGCGCTCTTCGTCAGCAGCGCGTGCTTCCGGTGTGTAAATCGAATTCAAATCGGCAGATTCGTGCTTGCGAAGTTCACGCAATGGCCAGAAAGTATGTGACAAAGCACCGGAGGCAATTAGTAAAACTTTGCGATCTGAATTTGCAATTGCTTCTCCAACTGCGCGACCCAACCGCAAGTTGTCTTCGTCATCACCGGTTTGGCACATGCCAATGCTGATCCAGTTCTTATCCAGACCCTTACCTAGGTACAGCCAGAGATTTAACGTTGCGTAGAAAGTAGGTAGGTGTGTGTTGTCGATTGGAGTAATCCAAGTTCCGTGTTTTTCGCCAAGAGATGCGATCTCCTTGGCTAGTGCTGGGTCACCTTTCCAGTCAAAAGGAACAGATGACATGCCGCGCGGAAGTTCTTCACTGGTGTAAAAACCTTCCCGGCGGTCATGTGATGTAACGACGAATTCAACAGTCGTTGCCCAGTGCGAATCAAAAACGATAACGGTGTCGTAATCAACTTTTTCAAAAACATCTTTACGAAGTTGCTCGAGTCCAGCAACGAGCGTGAAGTCTTCACCATTATTGAGTTCCTTACGAATCTCAAGTGGCAAGACAATGGTCGGTACGTGTGCCAGTAAACCAGCTCCAACAATTTCTCCCATGATTTATTCCTTCCATCCGTTAGGCGCAAAGACTGTGTTCTTTACGTCTGCATAAAAATCAAATGACCAGATTCCGCCTTCGCGGCCGATGCCTGACTTCTTAGAACCACCAAATGGCGCACCAAGATCGCGCACAAAGAAACAGTTGACCCAGATAGTCCCGGCAACTAACCGATCGGTGATCGCTTCAGCGCGCTTTTTGTTTCCACACACAACTACAGCAGCTAATCCAAATTCAGTTCCATTTGCCATCTCGATGGCTTCTTCATCGGTATCGAATTGCTGCATGCAAAGAACTGGTCCAAATACTTCTTGCGTTACGATTTCGCTGCCAACTTTTGGATTATCAATCAAAGTTGGCATAAAGAAGTTTCCGCCTAGTTCGGCGTTAGGGCCACCGCCAAGTACGACAGTTTGCCCTTCCGCTACAGCGCGATCTACGAATCCCTTAACTCGGGTGAAGTGCTCAGGATGAATCTGTGGACCGATGTCTGTTGCTTCATCTCTTGGATCACCTTGCTTGATCTGCTTGGCACGTTCGATGAATGCAGCTTTGAATTTCTCAGCAATCCCACGCTGCACCAAGAAACGAGTTCCAGATAAACAAACCTGCCCGGCATTGTCATACTGTTCAACCGCAACTGTGACTGCAATATCCAAATCAGCATCGTCGGTGATGATCAATGGACTCTTGCCACCAAGTTCGAACGAGCAAGGGACTAGATTTTCAGCAGCTGCCTTAGCTACAAGTTTTGCAGTTGGCACCGAGCCAGTGAAAGAAATGCGAGACAAGTCTGGATGTGCAGTTAGTGCAGCACCGGCTTCTTCGCCAAAACCTTGCACAACATTGAATACGCCTGGTGGCATTCCGGCTTCAGCAGTTATATCTGCAAGCAGCGAAGCGGTAAGTGGTGCCCACTCAGGTGGCTTAGCAACAACTGTGTCACCAGCGGCAAGTGCTGGACCAATGCGCCAAGTAGCAAGCATCAGCGGTGCATTCCAAGGCGTGATAATTCCGGTAACACCAGCTGGATCCCAAGTTACGTGATTGGTATGGCCACGAGTTTCAAATTCAGGGTAGTTAAGTTGATTCATTGCGTAGTCTGCAAAAAATCTAAAGTTCATTGCGACTCGAGGCATTACACCGCGACGATGCGAACGAAGTAGGGAACCGTTATCTGTGGTCTCAACAATTGCCAAATCTTCAATTCGGGATTCAATGATGTCCGCCACTCGATTCAAGATGGCGCCACGTTCAGCGGGCGACATTTGAGACCAAATCGGGAAGGCGGCTTTAGCGGCAGCGACTGCTAAGTCGACTTCCCGATTTCCACCGCGGGAAATGTCCGCCAGAAAGGAGCCATCTATCGGTGAGTGATCTGCGAATGTCGAATCGGAGGCAACGCGCTTACCGCCAATGAAATGCCGAGTATCAACTTCAACCCCAGCAACTGTTGCCAATGTCATGCCATCCCCTGAAAAGTCGTTCGGGTACTAACGAATTACGATACGTTAAATTTGGTGATTTGGGAACCGAATTTAAGTAATTCTTTCATTAGGCTGGGGAAATGTCGTTACGCCCGAGAATCGCGCTGATTGGCCGTTTTACCAACTCAGCCTCTGCCCTTAGGTATGCAGGTGTTGTTAGTTCACGTGCTCTGTTGGAGTCCTTATGGGATGCAGGTGCAGATCCAGTAACCCTGCTTCCAGCAGCAAACAGCAATTGGAAGCAACGACTCGATGGATTTCAAGGCGTGCTGCTGGCTGGTGGCGGGGACATAAACCCAGCTCGTTATGGTCAAACTCCAGACGCCAGCATCTATGACGTTGATGATCTCCAGGATGATTCAGATTTTGGGTTGACTGAGTATGCCTTGCAAAAAGGTATTCCTACCCTGGCGGTATGCCGAGGGTTACACGTCGTAAACGTAATCCGAGGTGGCACATTGATTCAGGACATGCCGGAAAATCATCGCCATGTCGTCCAAGATGTAAAAGTTAGCGACTACGAATCATTCGGGTTTACCTCTGAAGTGGTAGCGACTTCTTGTTACCACCATCAAGCAATCGACAAACTTGGTTCCGGGTTAGAAGTTTTGGGCCGTGGTCCGGATGGCACCATTGAAGCTGTTGGAATTGAATCAACCGGCTGGGCTCGCGGCGTCCAGTGGCACCCAGAAGATACTGCAAAATCAGATGCAAACCAGCGGGGATTGTTTGCCCGACTAGTTAAAGAAGCTAGTTCTTAGTCTGCTTTTGGGAATCTACGGTAATGGTAACGGCCCTAAGTAAGTCGGCAAAGATTCCTAAATCAGATCGCTTTAAGTCAGCGACGGCTAATTGCTCACCTTTGTTGAATTCTGGAAACAATTGCTTCATCATTTTTCGACCCTTGGTCGTTAGTTTTACCAAAACCAAACGACCATCCTTGTTGCTGCGAGTTCGGGTGATTAGGCCGCGCCCTTCAAGGGTTTGCATGACACCAGTCAATGTAGCTTTTGAAAATCCACCCTCTTCAGCAATAACTCGGGATTCAACTGGCTCCCAAATCCAAACTACCCAAAGGACCACAAATGCAGTCCAGGATAAATCGTGCTGGGCCAATACAGTGCGTTCCAGGTAATTGCGGACCGCGTTTGCAGCGCGGAATAGGTTTGAGGCAACTGCCATGGCTTCGAAGTCAATCTTTAGATCGCCTAGACGTTCCTGAACTTGGCGTTCAGTTTCATCAAGCGTGTGCTGACCAGCCATGGAACCTCAATTTCCTAGAACCTACGCTAACTTTATCCGCTTAGTTGAAAATGATCACGGGATGGGTCAGAATCGGGTATCTTAAAACTGTTCGTACCCGAACGAATATTCCAACTTGTTATGAGGTGAGTTAATGTCAGCCGCTACAGATGTCAGCTTGGCAAACTTAGATTTATTCGAAAAGCAAATTCCATGGCAAACCTTTGACGAGTTGCGTGCGAATAGCCCGGTGCATTGGAGTGAAGAGCCTGCACCGAATTCAGGATTCTGGTCGCTTACCCGATATCAAGATATCGTTCGAGTACTACGTGATACCGAAACTTATTCAAGTGAAAAAGGTACAGCAAATCTAGAAGAGTTAGACGAAGAGCAAATGGAAGCTCGTAAGTCAATGCTTGAAACAGATGGCATTCGTCATCGCGCGTTGCGCCGTCTTATGCAAGACTCATTTACTCCAAAGGCTGTCGCAGGCTATGAAACATTCCTACGGGGACTAACTGCTAGCACACTTGATGATGCATTCGCCAAAGGATCCTTTGACTTCGTAAAAGAAGTTGCAGCAGACTTCCCAATTCGAGTACTAGCTCGTCTAATGGATGTGCCAGATACTGATATCGGCCAACTAATTGCTTGGGGCAATCGCATGGTGGGAAACACGGATCCTGAGCATGCAGATGTTTTGTTAGATTCTCCCGAATCTGAGAAATATCGAATGTTGCCATTTAGGTCTCCTGCGGCTTTGGAAGTTTGGGCATATGGCGATGAACTAGCCAAGCAACGATTAGGTGGCAATGGAACTGATATCGTTTCGACCTTGATCAACCAAACCCCAGTAGATGGCTTACCGCTTTCAACGAGAGATTTCCATGCCTATTTCTTGCTGTTGATCGTTGCTGGAAATGAAACAACACGCCACACAATTACGCACAGCATGAATTACTTGATCGACAATCCAGATCAAATGGCGCTGCTGCAAGAACGCCCTGAGTTGA
>JBIIAS010000088.1:0-5154 GCA_044239795.1 Candidatus Nanopelagicales bacterium
GGCGTTAAGGGTGTCATGTTGACATTCGATGACTTCGTAACTGGCATGGACATCTTCGGTACAAAGGTTCAGCCTTTGATGAAGACCCGCGTAGGCAAGTAATACCTCTCGTTAAAAAACGAGCACCTGCAAATGCAGGTGCTCGTTTTTTGTTGCCCAATACTTATTCAGGATTTGATTGACCCAAGATCTCTTCGCGAGCTGCAAGAACGTGTGCCCGCATTACGCTCGATGCCCAAACTTCATCTCCGGCTTTCATGGCATTAACAATCTCACGGTGATGGTGCAGACTTCGCTGTAGCGCTTCAGGGGAATAAACCTTGTAAGTCTGCATCACGATTGGTACGTGGATCAAAGTTTCAATCAATAGTCCAAGTCGAGTTGAATTCGACATCTCAATGATCTTGCCGTGGAAAATTCGGTTTCGAGCAGCAAGTGCTGGCAATCGAGTTTCCGAAGAAAGCTCCGTCTCTGCCAACTCTTCCATTTCGGTGCAAATGTTTTCTAGGAACTCAATCTCGGCAGCTGAGGCACGCGGAGTAGCGAGTTCGCAAGCATGTGATTCAAGGATGGAACGAAGATCGAAAATTTCGCGCAGATCATGAACGTCCCACTCAGCAACTCGCGCACCTCGGTTTGGCGAAACATCTACTAAACCTTCAGCTGCTAATCGACGTAAAGCCTCGCGCACAGGTGTGCGTGAGATTCCCATGCTGACAGCAAGATCTTCTTCGACTAATCGCTCTGAGTTGGAGAGCTCGCCATTGAGGATGGCAGTTCTAATCTGTTCGTAAACCGTAGTTGCGATCTTTGCCATACTGTTTGCTCCCGAAAGCTAGTGGCTATCTACGTGACCAAGTTGCGAATTGTTCAACCTGGCGCCCAACAGTCTCAAGGTTACTTCGTGCACCCTCATCATCTGTGGTTCCATCGGCAGAAAACTTCGTTACTGAGGCATTGATTGTGGCGCCAAGGGGAGTTGGCCAAGCGCGAAGGGCGTGAGCAACTACTCGGATTTGCAACAAAGTCGTAGCGGTTGCCTGCCAACCGTATGCAACAGCAATGCAGCCAACTGCCATGCCGTCTAAGTAAACCCGTGGACCTTCGCGAAGATCTTCGATGTAATCCAAAGCATTCTTGATCATTCCGGACATTCCACCGTGGTAACCAGGCGTGCTGATGATCAAACCATCTGCAGCAGCAACTGCTTCAAGAAACTTCTTGGCATTGTCGCTGCGATCTGGAGTTTCCGTGTCATAGATCGGGAACATTAGATCGCGACCGGTTATGTAAGTAACTTTCGCGCCCGCACCTTCGACTCCGCGACCAGCAACTCTTAGTGCTTGTTCGCTGGAAGAACCTGGGCGAGTGCTGCCACCAATTGCCAAAATATTAATTGCCATGATTTATGCTCCTGATTTTCCAGCTGCAACCCAGGCAGCAACTTGTGCTAACTGACGACCTTGCACGAAGCAGGCCTTGAGTGAATCTTCATCCGGTACTGAACCCTTGCGAGAAACATGTGAGGCACCGTACGGATTGCCTGAAACTTTACTTACATGCTCATCGCCGTAACCGAGCGGCATGATTAATGAGCCCCAATGGTAAAAGTGATTGTTGATTGCAAGCGTTGTCGATTCAAGACCGCCGTGTGCAGTTGATGCAGTAGTAAATGCAGTACCAACAATGTTGACGAGTGCGCCTTTGAACCACAGTCCACCTGTTGTGTCTAAGAATGACTTCAGTTGTGAAGCTGGTCCACCAAAGCGAGTTGGACTACCAAGGGCAATTCCATCAGCCCATTCCAAGTCATCAAGTGTTGCAAGTGGTTCGTTAGCCATCTCATCAAAGTGAGCTTGCCATTTTGGATTGCTGGCAATTGCCTCAGCTGGAGCAGTTTCCGCAACGCGACGAACTCGAACTTCGGCCCCTACGCTTGCTGCACCTTCGCCAATGGCATTTGCCATGGCTGCAATGTTTCCGGTTGCAGAATAATAAACGATTGCAATGTTGGTCATTTTGTTTCCTTAGCTGGGAATTGGCCCGCACGGCCAAGTAATCCTGGTGCGTCTTTTTCAAGTGCGTTAGATAACCATGATGCCGTACTTACCAGTGCATCGTGGTTTAGGCCGGTGCTTACGCCGGAACGTTCAAGCATGTAGTTCAAATCCTCAGTCGCAATGTTGCCAGTTGCATTTGGTGCAAATGGGCAGCCACCAAATCCACCGACACTGCTATCAAAGCCAACAAAACCAGCTTCTAAACCAGCAAGGGCGTTGGCATATCCGTTGTTACGAGTGTTGTGCAAATGAAGACGCATTGGCTCAGTTGCAAAGCGCTCTCGAACTGCGCCAGCAAGTGCACGCACTTGCCATGGCACGCCAACTCCGATGGTGTCGGCCAGGCCAATCTCAGCAAGGTTTAGTCCAACCATGCCATCAAGAACACGTGCCACCTGATCAGTTGGAACTTCGCCCGCGAATGGACAGCCAAATGCCACAGCAACCGTCATAGTTAGTGGAACGTTTTCTTCTTTACAAACATCAGAAACTTCTTTAGCCAGAACCAACATCTCGGCAACCGTTACATTCTGATTGGCAAGACTCATCTCGTCGGTGCCTGGAATAACTAAGTGAACTTCATCTACTTTGCTATCAAGTGCCCGATCTAGGCCTTTGCGGTTCAAAATCAAACCAGAGTAAGAAACTCCGTTATCTCGAGGCAGTCCAGCCATAACGTCTTCAGCATTGGCCATTTGAGGTACTCGAGTTGGGTGGACAAATGCCACAGCCTCGATTCTTTTGGCGCCGGCATTACCGAGCTGGGTAATCAAATCGATCCGCTGATCGACCGAAAGTGGGATTTTCTCATTCTGAAGACCATCTCTTGGAGAGACTTCAATAATGGAAATATCGCTACGAGGAGTGGGCATTGTGGCGGTCATAGGCCTATTCTCGTACGAGATGGTATACAAGTCCACCTGAATTCGGATATGGATTTCCCTGAGTTATAGGGTTTTTCAGAATTTGGGTGGCGAGTACGTTAAATTTTGTATACAAATAGAGCAGCCAATCGAAAAGGATTAATCGTGACTGGACCACTAAGTGACCTACGACTTGTTGAACTAGGTCAATTACTTGCCGGACCTTACTGTGGCCAGCTCTTGGGCGACTATGGCGCGGAAGTTATCAAGATCGAAGATCCAAAGCGTGGCGACCCACTTCGTGATTGGGGTCAGGAAAAAGCACACGGCAAGTCTCTATGGTGGCCGATTGCTGCTCGTAATAAGAAATGCGTAACTGCAGATCTGCGTACCCCAGAAGGTCAGCAGATCGTAAAGGAACTAGTTGAGCAGTCAGATATGTTGCTTGAGAATTTCCGACCAGGAACTCTAGAACGTTGGGGACTTGGTTACGACGTTTTGTCCAAGATTAATCCTGGTCTGATTTTGATTCGAGTTAGTGGCTACGGACAAACCGGACCCTACGCACCACGTCCTGGTTATGCATCAGTTGGCGAAGCAATGGGCGGCCTTCGATATGTAATCGGTGAGCCAGATCGCATGCCTGCTCGTGCCGGTATTTCACTTGGCGATTCGTTAGCCGCAACTTTTGCAACACTTGGTGCATTGGCCGCGCTTCACTCGAAAGAAAAGACTGGCAAGGGCCAGGTAATTGATGCTTCGATTTACGAATCCGTAATGGCGTACATGGAGTCATTGATCCCTGAATGGGCAATCGGTGGATACCAGCGTGAACGCACTGGATCAGTTTTGCCAAAGATCACACCGAGCAATGTTTACCCGACCAAGTCGGGCGAAATGCTTTTGATCGCAGCAAACATGGACACAGTGTTTAAGCGTCTTGCTCATGCAATGGGTAAGCCAGAACTTGCTGATGATCCAAAGTACGCAACTCACATTGCACGCGGCGATAACACCGCCGAACTAGATGCCATGATTGGCGACTGGAGCCGCACTTGGGAAATGAAAGATTTGATTAATCACTTGATCGAAGAAGAAGTTCCGCATGGTTTGGTTTACACCGCAAAAGATATGATTGCGGATCCACACATTCAAGCGCGCGAATCCATCATCAACGTTGATGTACCCGGCGTTGGAGAATTCCCGATGCAGAACATCTTCCCGTTCTTCTCAGATACCAAGCCATCAATTCGCTGGAGCGGTCCAGCACATGGTGAGCACACTGACGAAGTTTATGGAGACCTGCTTGGTTACGACGCAGCCAAACTAGCTGACCTTCGCACTCGAGGAATCATTAAGTAATTCGAAATTAGATGGAATAACTTCCGACCAAGATTTACTTGTACATCCAGGAATAAAGCTCTGGACGACGATCGTTCCAAACTGGCCAGTCTTTGCGGGCCTTCGCAAGCAAAGACATGTCTAGTTCAGCATGAATGATTTCTGGATAGTTGTGTCCACCAGCTTCAGCAAGAACTTCACCGGTTGGTGCAATCACACACGAACGTCCAAAGAAGTCGTGCGTTTTTCCACCGCAAGTTTCTTCGCCCGAACGATTCGATGCAATTACGAAAACACCCATCTCCATCGCTCGAAGCCTTAGGTCATCAATGAACAAAGATTCGCGCCAGCCCAATGAAGAAACGGCAAGCAGGACAACATCTGCACCGAGTGCGCGGTTAGCCATCCATGGCTCGGAAAATGCGCGGTCGTAACAAATCAACGCACCAGTCGAGACACCGTCAACATCAAAATTCATTGGACCTGGGCCTGCGGTGCAGTATTCGTCTTCATGCACATCCAGTGTTGGCATGTGAACGGATGGCGCAGTGAGTTTTCGAAATGCTGGGAAAGTTGTTCCATCATGAGTTTTTCCGTGGACAACCTCGCCGTTGCGATTAAGAATCACAAGTGAGTTGTAGCGTACGTCGTTATCAATCTCGTACATGCCGAACCCAAGTGCCGTGTTGTGGTCCTTGGCAAACTTTGCAAAGGCAGCAGTTGAGGCGCCACCGATTACTGGTTCGGCCCAATCGCGATACTTTGGGCTCTTGTCACCGGCTGCAAAGTAAGGAGTGGTCGCAAGCTCTGGCAACAGAATTAAGTCAGGATTTGTTTTCGCCGCCTGCTCTGAAAGTTCTAGTAACATTTCCACGTTTTCTGAAACATTC
>JBIIAS010000089.1:0-5152 GCA_044239795.1 Candidatus Nanopelagicales bacterium
TCGCAAGTTACTCACTTGTTGCCTCCAACAAACTCAATGCATGCTGCACATCGGACATAGTTGTTATCTTCAAAGAACGTTCATCGCCCGCCACAGTCAAAACTGGAATTCCAAGCGCATCCATTAATCCGGCGTCATCCGTAGCTACTACTTCAGGATTTTGATAAGCCAAATCTAAAGTTGCTCGATCAAAACCTTGCGGGGTTTGAACTCGACGCAATTGATTTCGATCCACGGTTTCGATTGCAATCCCGTTATTGTTTACCCGCTTGATCGTGTCTACAAGTGAAAGCACTGGAATAACAGCTTTGGCACCATTGCGAACTGCGGCAACAACATTTTGTGTTACTTCTATTGGCACAAGTGGTCTAGCTGCATCATGGACTAAAACAATTGAGACGTCTTCTGGAACCATGCGCAAGGCATTTGCGACTGACTCTTGGCGATGTTCGCCACCGGCAACTATATGAATCTCGGCATCAACTTGCGCAAGCTGTGCACTGGCTTCATCTAATGCATCTGCAGGAGCAGCGATGATTAACACGTCTGCGACCGCACTCATTGCTAACGCACTGCGAGTAAGTAACGACAGACCACCTAAAGCAAGGAATGCTTTCGGAACGTCCGCACCTAAGCGAACTCCTGATCCAGCGGCAGGAATAATTGCCGCCACTCGTCCAGTAGCGGCAGTCGACATTAGGAAGCCAATACCTCGTCGAGGACTTCCTCGGCGCGAACTTCATTAGTTTTTTCGGCTAATGCAATCTCGCTAATCAACTGAGTGCGAGCGCGAGCAAGCATGCTCTTTTCGCCAGTTGAAAGTGGCTTCTTTTGTGCACGACGCCATAGGTCGCGAACAACTTCGGCAACCTTGATTACGTCACCTGAAGAAAGCTTTTCGGTATTTGCCTTGAATCGGCGAGACCAGTTGGCAGGATCCTCAACGTACGGCATACGTAGTACGCCAAAAACTTTTTCTAGGCCAGCTTGGCTAGTAACATCGCGAACGCCCACTAAGTCCAAATTGTCAGAAGGCACACGAACTGTCAGATCACTCTGGTGAACGCGAAGTACTAAATACTCACGTTCTTCACCCTTAATGGTGCGCTTTTCTTTAGAAATGATGTCTGCTGCGCCGTGATGAGGGTAGACGACAGTTTCCCCGACTTTGTAGGCCATTTAAATTGATCCTTTGGTTGCCTTGAACCCCAATTCTACCACGCGACACGCCGCCTTGATGCCACAAAAACCCCGTAAACAATGGGGATTTTGGCCTGTTTTCAAATCCAGTGAATATACGAGTTTGCCCTGCTGGTGACAGAAAACCTTAAAAATCGCGCAAGTAGACTTAGGGCTACAAGATTTTTGAACGAGCAATTCATTAAAAGGGGACTAGTTTCATGGCACGTAAGAACATCGCAGTCGCAGCCTTTCTAGGTGCTGCAGTACTTCTGATTAGTGGCTGTGCCGCCGGCTTCGATGCGGCAACTAACACCCAGGGTGATTCTGGCAACGGTCGCAGCATGGATGTTGGGGCACTGCAAATTCGCAACGCCACTGTTGTTGTGGATCCTGCTGATACTTCACGGGCCACGGTACTTATGACAGTAATCAACACCGACGATTCTGTTGATGATGTTCTAGATGGTGTAGCTGCCGCGAAGAGTGTTGGTGTTGTTGGCGAAGTTAACATTCCGCTGCCACATAAAGATGTAGTAAATGTTGGCTTTGAATCTGAATACCGAATTGTATTAACCAGCGTTTCCGGTGCACTTGAGCCAGGTGTATTTGTAAATCTTTCATTTATGTTTGCGAGTGGCCAGTCAGCGCCAATGTCTTTGTTGGTTAACGAAAAAGCAGGCTTCTATGCTGACACCGAAATTCCAGTTGCTGTCGTTGCTCCAGAACCAGTTCCGAGCGCTTCCTAGCTCTCGAAGCGATATCCCAGACCCCGGATGGTAGTTAAGTAGACCGGGTTTGCCGGATCTGGTTCGATTTTAGATCTAATGCGTTTAATGTGAACATCAAGCGTCTTACCATCGCCGACGTAATTCGATCCCCATACGCGGTCCATTAATTGTCCTCGCGTCAGCACTCGGCCAGAATTTCTCATTAAAAATTCAAGAAGCTCGAATTCTTTAAGTGGCATCGCCACTGGATTTCCATTAACCGAAAGTGCATGACGCTCAACATCAATTCGTATCGGTCCGCCTTCAACTGAACCTATTGAATCTATCTCGAACTCACCGCCACGGCGCAGAACCGCCTTAATACGAGCAAGTAGTTCGCGGGTCGAGAAAGGCTTTGTTACATAATCATCGGCACCAAGTTCAAGCCCAACAACTTTGTCGATTTCCGTATCTTTTGCAGTCAACATAATGACTGGAACGTTTGATTTGGTGCGAATGTATTTGCAGACTTCAGTGCCAGAAACTTCCGGAAGCATTAGGTCAAGAAGGACAATATCGGGATCCTTTGCATCAAACAACTTCATACCCTCAGTCCCATTCGGGGCCAAAATCACATCGAAACCCTCACGTGACAGCATGAATTGAAGAGCGTCGCGAAATGATTCTTCGTCTTCGATAACTAAAACGCGTGTCATTTACCCGTAACCTCCGTTGGAGTTCCAGCACCATTTTGGTACGCAGGAAAACGTAATGTGAAAGTGGAACCCTCTCCCACTCTGGACCAGACCAAACAATCCCCACCGTGATTTGCGCAAACATGTTTCACGATTGCTAAGCCCAGTCCTGTGCCACCTGTATCGCGTGATCTAGCGGGATCGACTCGATAGAAGCGTTCAAAAATTCGGCTTTGGGCTTCTTCTGGAATTCCAGGCCCTTGATCCGTGACTGATATCTCAATGATGTCGTCATTACGACGAGCACCTACTCCGACTCGAGTATTACTTGGGGAGTATTTGATCGCATTAGAAATCAAATTATTTAATGCAATGTTGAGCTGATCTTCATCGCCAAAAATTTTGCCAACGTTGACATCTTCTGAAACAACTACTTCAATACCTTTTTGTTCAGCAGCAATTTTGGTCGCGTCGACCGCTTCGCTAATAATCTCCGCTACACCAATTGGTGCAGCGTTGCGAAGCGGCGCATCACCTTGAACTTGAGAAAGCGCAACTAAGTCAGAAATCATTGCTGTCAAACGTTTAACTTCAATTTGCATTCGAGTTGTGAAGTGTCGCACTTGTTCAATATCGGTATCAGCTGCCTGTACCGCCTCAGCTAACAGCGAGAGTGCACCAACTGGAGTTTTCAATTCGTGTGATACGTTCGCGACGAAATCGCGCCGTACATCATTCAAACGTCGCTCTTCACTTAAGTCCTGTGCGATTAACAGACTTAATTCTTCGTCGATTGGTGAGATTTGAACTCTGGCTTCCCATTCACCTAGCCGAGATCCATTTCGCTTGATGACAACGTCTCTGCTTTGAGTTTTGCTCAGACGATGTACTTCGCGATTCAGTGCGCGAACTTCAACTGGAGCGATTCGATCGAGTGAAACTAATCCCATTGCAATGCAGTTTGCACTGGACGCTAATACTCGATCAGCATCATCGACGATTGCAGCCGCATCAGGTAATACATCCAGAATCTGGCTAAGCGCTGCAACTCGATCAGCCTGGAGTTGAAGCGCTTCTGCATATCCAGCCTTAGGCCTACCTGGAGTCCTGCGCGCTAGCATTGAACCTCCCGAGACTTTAATTGTTTACCTGCGTTCACAGTCTAAGGATAGGGAAAAACGTGATTAGACACCTCTTGTCAAGCATCACTTAACTCAATGTTCACCGCATGTACCAAGCCTGTTTGCCCTTCATTTGCCTGGTGTTTCGCTTCTGAAAACTAACTGAATAAAGGAAGCCGTATTAGACTGAAAACTATGCGCGAGGATTACACACAAAAGTTAACTCAGATCGACGAAGCCTTGGTCACCATGGCAGGTCTAGTAGGTAAGTCCATCACGCTTGCCACTAACGCTTTGCTAGAAGATGACTTGGGTTCTGCTGAAAAAGTTATCGCTGGTGATGAGCGCATCAATGAATTGAATGCTGAAGTAGAAGAAATGTCTTCTCGAATCGCAGCACTGCAAGCCCCAGTTGCAACTGATCTTCGATTAGTTATGGGTGCAATTCGCATGGCTGGTTCCCTAGAACGTATGGGTGACCTTGCAGTTCACATTGCAAAACAAGTTCGCTTGCGTTACCCAAATCCATCAATCCCAGCTGAACTAAAAGATACCTTTGCAAAAATGGGTCAAGCTGCGAGCAAGATTGTTGAGCAGACTGGTGAAGTTATTTCTTCTCGCAATACTTCGCTTGCAGACGACATGAAGAAATACGATGACACCTTGGATGACCTGCACCGCGAACTATTCACAGTCGTACTTTCAGATGACTGGAAGCATGGCGTCGAGGCTGCAATTGACGTAACTTTGCTTTCTCGTTTCTACGAGCGCTTCGGTGACCATGCAGTTTCTGTAGCTCGACGTGTAATTCACATTGTGACCGGCGAACCTTACGCTAAATAGGAATTTTCCTTCCAAGTATCTAAGTACTGCCCTTTTCGCTAAGTTAGTTAAGGGTTCTCATGGCTAATACATCAACTGATCTGCATCGAATTGCGATCCTTTCTGTCCACACTTCCCCATTGCATCAGCCAGGCACGGGTGATTCTGGTGGCATGAATGTCTACATCGCTGAAACAGCCAAGCGAATTGCTGCTCGTGGAATCGAAGTTGAAATCTTTACTCGAGCGACTTCGTTAGTTGAGCCAGAAGTAACAGAGCTAGCGCCTGGTGTTTTAGTTCGACATATTCCTGCTGGCCCTTTTGAAGGTCTACGCAAAGAAGATTTGCCTGCACAGTTGTGCGCAGTAACTGCAGGTGTGCTGCGAGCTGAAGCAGCGAAGAATGAAGGGTTCTACGATTTAGTTCACAGCCATTATTGGTTGTCCGGTCAAGTGGGATGGATCGCACAAGAACGCTGGGGTGTTCCTCTCGTTCACACTATGCACACGATGGCGCGTGTCAAGAATTTAACTTTGGCTCAAGGCGATTCTCCTGAACCTGCCATTCGCGAAATTGGAGAAGAGCAAGTTGTTACTGCAGCAGATCGTCTAGTTGCAAATACTCA
>JBIIAS010000090.1:0-5129 GCA_044239795.1 Candidatus Nanopelagicales bacterium
TGATTTGAAACCTGAAACTGACGTTTATTGGTGCACTGCCGACGTCGGCTGGATTACCGGCCACTCATATGTAACGTATGGACCGCTAGCAAACGGTGCGACTCAAGTGATTTACGAAGGTACTCCAGACACTCCACATAAAGGTCGCTGGTGGGAGATCGTTGCTAAGTATGGCGTGACAATTCTTTACACAGCCCCGACTGCAATTCGCACCTTTATGAAATGGGGAGACGAAATCCCGCAAGCGCATGACTTATCAAGTCTTCGGTTGTTAGGAAGCGTTGGCGAACCAATTAATCCAGAAGCATGGATGTGGTACCGCGAAGTAATCGGAGCAAGCCACTGCCCAATCGTTGATACTTGGTGGCAGACCGAGACTGGTGGAATCATGATCAGCCCTTTGCCAGGCGTGACTGGAACTAAACCTGGTTCTGCAATGGGACCAATTCCAGGAATCTCTGCCGAGATTCTTGATGATGCTGGTGTAGCTGTTGGTCATGGCAGCGGCGGATATTTAGTTTTGACTGAGCCTTGGCCTGCAATGCTGCGAGGAATTTGGGGCGACATGGATCGCTACAAAGAAACTTATTGGTCACGCTTTAAGTCGCAATACTTCGCAGGTGATGGTGCGAAGTGGGATAACGACGGAGCAATTTGGTTACTAGGTCGTGTTGACGATGTCATGAACGTATCTGGACATCGCATTTCAACAACTGAAGTTGAATCAGCATTGGTTTCACATCCAACTGTTGCTGAAGCAGCAGTTGTGGGTGCCAACGATGAAACTACCGGTCAAGGAATCGTTGCGTTTGTTATTTTGCGTGCAGGCTCAGAAGATGGCCCAGGTGTAGCGCAGGAATTGCGCGCTCACGTAGCAAAAGAAATTGGCGCAATCGCTCGGCCGCGACAGATTTTGATTGTGGCTGAATTACCAAAAACTCGGTCTGGAAAAATCATGCGCCGCCTGCTCCGAGATGTTGCTGAGAATAGAACATTGGGTGACGTCACAACGCTTGCAGATCCAACAATTATGAACTTGATTAGTGATGGGTTGAGTAACTCATCAACTGATGATGACTAATTTTTAGGACTGATATCTAAGTACACTTGAATCATGGAACAAGCGATTCAATCATTTGATGAACTGACTCCAAAATCACGTTCCAGAATTCGCAAGTTACTGCATAACGAAACCTACAGTGGCGCACTACTTCTAGTCGCTGCCACCGCAGCGATGGTAATTGCAAACTCACCTTGGTCAGGATGGTACTTTTCACTTTCAAATACAGTGATCGGACCTGAAGCAATTCACTTAGATCTAACCGTTGCTACCTGGGCAGCGGATGGTTTACTTGCAATTTTCTTTTTTGTTGCGGGCATGGAACTGAAATACGAATTAGTTTCGGGTTCGTTAAGCAATCGCGCGAACGCTGCAGTTCCAATCGCTGCAGCTCTTGGCGGCATGATCGTGCCGGCTGTGATCTTCTTTGCAATCAATGCGGGAACACCCAGTGCCAAAGGTTGGGGCATCCCAATGGCAACCGATATCGCATTTGCATTAGCGGTTCTAGGTATTGCAGGACGTCGGTTACCGATAGAACTACGAGCATTCCTACTTTCACTCGCAGTAGTTGATGACCTGGGCGCAATCATGGTGATTGCAATCTTCTATTCTTCATCGATTGCACTCACATATCTATTGGCCTCAGCTGCATGCGTGATCATCTTTGCAACTGCGCAACGTAAGGGAATTAGAAGCCCACTTCTATATTTGCCACTCGGTCTTGCCACTTGGGTTCTCCTGCATGAGAGTGGTGTGCATGCCACCATTGCAGGTGTAGCTCTTGGCTTGGCGATGCGAATCAAAACCAAAGATGGCGAAACTGAATCTCCGCTAGAAAATGCACTAGACAAATTCCATCCATGGTCTGCAGGTTTGTGTGTTCCGGTGTTTGCATTCTTCGCAGCTGGAATTTCAATCGTTGGAATTTCAGTAGGGCAAGCGTTTACCTCCCCAGTATCGGTTGGGGTAATGATTGGGCTAGTTGTTGGTAAACCAATCGGAATCTTGGGATTTGCTTGGCTAGCGGCACGCTTTACAAAGGCTGAGTTAAGCAAGTCACTTTATTGGGGCGACGTATTGGCAATTGGATTGCTTGCTGGAGTTGGTTTCACTGTGTCATTACTGATCACCAAACTCGCATTTGTTGGCGATGCTGAAACTGATGCGCTAGCGCGCTTGTCAGTCCTAATGGCCAGCGTCATTGCCGCAATGTTGGCTGTTATTGCGTTGCAGATTAGAAAAAGCGCGCACTTATTGCGCCAACAATAAGTTTCGACCACCACTTGTTTCCCAAGTAGAGTTAGTCACGGAGGAAAAATGAGCTCAGAAAAAGATGCGAACTTTGTATCGATGATTAATTCGATAAAAGATGATCTGACTTCACTTGTGGACAGCCACATTGAGCTTGCCCGAGCAGAAGCCAAAGAGTCTGTTGGTCGGATTGCCAAATCCTCCGGATTATTCATAACTGCAATTGCCATGTTTAATCTTGCGGTTGTTTTTGTTTTCATTGCCGCTGCTTACTATCTGAATACTCTTGGATACGAACTTTGGGTTAGCTTCCTTTTTGTTGTGGGCGGCTTAACACTTGGCGGAGTTATTTTAGGTTTGTTTGCGATGCGACAGGCTTCTAAGATTACGTTTGGAACCAAAACCGCTAAGTCAGTTTCAAATACAGTTCAAACAATTTCGAGCATTCGACCAGGCTCCAAGTAATAAAAGTGTCATCGCAATCTAAAGTTGATCCACTAAGCAATCTCCTTGCCATTCCTGGCGTTGCCAGTGACTGCGAAACCACACTAAAAGCAATCGATGAATTGATGTGGAATAGAACAGTGCGTCGCCACAGGGATGCACTGATTCCTTACACTCGAAGAATTGCAGGATTTGCAACTGCTGCACTCGATGGTGCACAAATGCCAAAAGATCCAACTATGGAACCTGAAGTTTCGCCGATGGGTTCATTGTCTGATCAAGGGTTATTGGTAACCGCTGAAGCAGACTTGCAACGTTTAGCGTTTAGAACTGAACCTCTGAAAGTTATAGCAAGACTGCACACATTTGTTTCTATCGACGAGGACCGTGGTAGGCCACGAACAACAAATGATGTCAATGATCCACTTCGGTTAGGCAGCTTGCCGCCACATGAAGTCTTGCAAGAGCGAATGAGTCAACTAGTTGATTTGGTAATTGAATCGAAAGTGTCATCGATTTTGGTTGCCGCGATTGCACACGCCGAACTTGCAACATTGCGACCATTTACTCAAGGTTCATATTTGGTTGCCCGAGCGAGTACCCGATTGATTTTGGCAGCTCGCGACGTGGATAACGATGGGTTGGTAATGAGTGAATATGGCGCATTCTTACTTGGTCGCCCAGCGTATGTAAAAGCATTGACGGGATACATTTCTGGAACCCGTGAAGGCGTAGCAGCCTGGGTTGCTTGGCAAGGCGAAGCGATTAGGCGCGGAATAGATATGGCTAAAGAATTGGCTGAAATGGCTGACGCCAAGAAATAACTTGAATTTTTCATAGAAATTCGTCACGCTAGTAGCGATTGCTTTCAAGTAGTCACATCGATACACCCCCCGTATCGATTAGAGAGCCCTCTCCCCCCGAGAGGGCTCTCACCTTTTCCACACCCAATGAATCACCACAACTGGGTGACCAACATTTCGCACGAGTTCGAAAAGTTAGATGATTTCAAAACTTGCGCAACTGTGCGCTAATTGGAATCTGGAGCTTGAATGCATGCCTTACTGATCACAAGTGATGACCGAGTTGTTAGTGAATTCAAGACCATTGCTGCGGTCACTCAAACTCATTTAGTTATTGCCAGTGAACCAACAAAGTCGGAAATCGATCTGGCTTACCGGGTATTTGTAAGCCAAGAGCTTGCTGAATTTGAAATCGACCACAGTGATGTAACCCTTGTGGTTGTTGGCCCCTCTAATTCGCAAACTTGGAGTAGCGCGTTGCAGTTATCGGCCAAACAAGTTGTCACCATTCCTGACTCTCGGGAATGGCTAATCGAAAACTTAACTCAGCCAATCAAGTCCAAAGGACTTTCGGTTGGAATCGTGCCGGCATCGGGTGGCGCAGGCGCTTCACTTCTATCGTGTGGTTTGGCATTCTATGGACGCCAAGTTTTTCAAAACGTTGCTCTAGTTGATCTTGATCAAAGTTCAGCAAGTTTAGACATAACTTTCGGATTAGAAAATCAAGCCGGCATGCGATGGCAGGATTTTTCAGAGTTATCCGGACCAATAAGTGGCGTAGACATTTATCGAAGTCTTCCTTCTCGAGAAAACGTTGGCCTGCTAACACACGGGGAGTTAACTTCCGCAGAAAGTTTGATTCCAAAAAATCTGATCTTGGACAAGCTCAAAGAAGCTTGCGAATTAGTAGTCATAGATTTTCCGAAAGCTAGTGATAAGCATTTTTCACTAGATGCGATTTCTGAATGCGATTTGGCACTTGTGGCTACCACAGCAACTGTTCGAGGATGTGCCAGCGCAAAGCGAAGCATCGCTGGCCTTGCAGGCTACGCAAGAAACATTGAACTGGTGGTGAGAAATATGCCAGGTTCGAATCTAGAGCCAATGCAGATTGCAGAGTTGTTGAACACACCACTTGCTGCAACCGTGAACACGGATGTTCGAATAGTTGAACAAATTGAACAAGGTTTTGGAGTCTCAGGAATCAACCTTGGCGGATTCTCTAGAAGCCTGAACGCTTTGGCTCAGCGAGTTTCATATTTGAAGGAACTCAAGTCAGTTGCCTAGCGTTCTGGAACAAATCCAATCGGCTTGTATCGAAGCGAAAGTTGAACCGACTGCTGAATCGATCTCACAGATAGTACGCTCACTTTATCCAGCAACGCCCCACTCTGAACTCGTTGAGATAGTTGATGAAGTTTTGTCATCCATTTTTGGCCTCGGTCCGATGGAAGAGCTTTTGTTCTTACCCAATCTGACCGACATCCTGGTGAATAGATTTGATGATGTCTGGATTGATCGAGGAATTGGGTTAGAAAAAACCGAAGTTAGATTCAGTTCTGAGATAG
>JBIIAS010000012.1:0-19077 GCA_044239795.1 Candidatus Nanopelagicales bacterium
TTGCCATTCCAGAAGCTGTCGACAAACCAAACTTTTGATCTTCGTGAGCTGTGGAGATTGCTTCATGGGTGTGTGCCTCAACGCCAACGGTTAGTCTAAGTAAAACCTGCTGAACGATTCCAGCAGAAGCAGCAACAGCATTCAATCGTTCAATCTCGATCAAGCTGTCAATGACTACCCGACCAACACCAACTTCAACTGCGCGCTCAAGATCCTGAACGCTTTTGTTGTTGCCATGCATAACAATTTGCTTTGGATCGATACCAGCGCGTAACGCAACTTCTAATTCCCCAACACTTGCGACATCAATTCCAAGGCCTTCTTGATTTACCCACTGAGCGACTTTTGTTGTTATGAAGGCTTTACCGGCATAGTGAACGCTGGTTTCAAGGTCTGAAACGGTGAATGCAGCTACGTAGTCACGGGCCCGTTTGCGAACATCCGCTTCGTCAAAAACATAAAGTGGGGTTCCATATTGGTTGGCAAGTTCAGTAACGGTTACATCTCCTATTGAGATTTCTCCCTGGCTATTTCGGGTCGCAGAAGCAGGCCATATCAAAGGGTTTAGATCCGAAGCCATAGTTACATCCTGTCGGGTGCACTAACACCCAGCAATTCAAGACCATTGAAAATCACTTGGCGCGTTGCAGCACATAGCCAAAGCCTTGCAATGTTTAACTCAGTAACCGGCTCATCGCCCTGTGGCAGCACACGGCAGGCAGCGTAAAACGAGTGGTAGCTGGTGGCTACTTCCTCGATGTAACGAGCAATTCGATGTGGTTCCCGAAGTTCCGCCGCTGATGCGACTACGCGTGGGTAATCTGCCAGAAGTCCAAGCAGGGCGCCTTCTCGGTCATCGGTTAAGTGTGATGGATCAAAGGTCGCAGGATCCCAATCAGATGTATTGGCTGGAATCAATCCAAGTTCAGCAGCATTTCTCACTACTGATGCAATTCGCGCATGTGCGTACTGCACGTAATAAACCGGATTGTCATTGGTGCTTGAAACCAATAAATCAAGATCAAGAACCAGTGGTGACTCGACTGGATAGCGGATCAACGAATAGCGCGCTGCATCAACACCTACTTCATCGACAAGATCTTCAAGTGTAATTATGTTGCCAGCGCGCTTTGATAAGCGCACTTCTTCACCATTCTTGAGCATCTTTACCATTTGCCCAATCAGGATCTGAATGTTTTCATCTGGATTATCGCCAGCACAGGCTGCAACCGCACGTAGTCGGTTCACATAACCATGGTGGTCAGCTCCCAAAAGGTAGATACATAAGTCGTATCCACGATTGCGCTTATCAACATAGTAAGCAGTATCAGATGCGAAGTAAGTTAATGCGCCATCAGCTTTGATCAGCACTCGATCTTTATCATCGTCAAAATCACTGGTTCGAAGCCAAGTTGCACCTTCTTCGACAAACATATGGCCTTGAGACTTTAACTTTTCAAATCCACGATCAACTGCACCTGACGTGTGAAGTGACTTCTCGGAATACCAAACATCAAAATGGGTGTTGAAGTTGTCAAGGACTCGCTTTTGGTCTGCAAGCTGTAATTCATAAGCAGCATCGCGAAATGCATCGCCTCTTTGTGGTTCTGGTAATTCTGTAATTCCTGGATTTTCAGAAACAACTTGCTTAGCAAGCTCTGGAATGTAAGCACCGTGATAACCATCTTCTGGAATTGCTTCGCCTAATGCGGCAGCCTTTACCGAATTTCCAAACTTATCCATTTGAACGCCAAGGTCATTGATGTAAAACTCACGCGCAGATTCAGCGCCTTCGGCCTCAAGTACCCGAGCAATTGCATCACCAACTGCAGCCCAGCGGGTGTGCCCTAAATGCAGTGGACCAGTTGGGTTGGCCGAAATGAATTCCACATTTATCTTTTTGCCTGCTAACTGTGTACCACGACCAAATTCTCTTCCTTTGGCAATAATGTCTCGAGCTAATTCACCTTGACTCGCAGCATCTAATCGAATGTTGATAAATCCTGGTCCTGCAATTTCTACAGCTTCTACACCCGGAAGTTCTTGCAGAATTTGTTGCAAGATTTCAGCTGCGGAGCGTGGATTCAATCCAGCTTTCTTGCCTACTTGCATTGCAACATTCGTTGCCCAGTCGCCATGATCTAGATTTTTTGGTCGTTCAACCACGATTTCAGACGGAATATCGTCAGTGGATAAATTCAATTGACCGCTGGAAATTGCACTGAGCAAAGCGGACCTAATGTGGCCGGCTAATTCCTGTGGAGTCATACAAAGTAAGACTAGCGAAAGCCTTGCAAATTAAGGAAATCCCCCACCATTGAATCCCTAAGGTTTCTTAATTACCTGGCTGACAACAGATACCGAGTTCTCGCGATGTGCTGCCTGCAGTGCGATAGATTTTGCAACTTCTCTAGCCTTGAGGGCTTCGACCATGGTCCGATGTTCTCTATTCATCTGAGCAAGATTCGCCGGCGCTGCAAAGTAGACACCTCTGTAGGCGTCAGTTGCATCCCACTGATTCTTGATCAAGCGAACTAGTCGAGGCATGTTGCTTGCCTCAAATAATGCGAAGTGGAATCGGCGGTTTGCAGCAGTCACTGCCGATACGTCCTGGGACTTAGCTGCGGCTTCAACATCATTCAAAATGTCTTCGAGGTATTCAATATCTTCGTCAGTCAGTAATGGAACACCAACACGAAGGGCTTCATCTTCCAGAAGTGAGCGGATTCGATAGACCTCAACTAAGTCGTCAACACTTAAGTCGGCAACAAAGTAGCCACGATGTGGATGATAGGTAACTTGCCCTTCACCTTCGAGAACCTTGAGAGCTTCACGCAATGGAACTCGGCTAACTCCGAGGCTTGCTGCTAGCGAATCCTGCACCACCTGCTGACCGGGCTCAAGCTTTCCCGAAGCAATCATCAGGCGAAGTTCACGCAGAACTCCTTCTTGGGCTGTTACGTTCTCGCTCATTCTTCATCCAAACTTGGTGGGGCAACTGCATACCGAACTGGTGTTTCCGAAAACGTAATTGGATTTGCAACTTGCTTTCGTGCTTCGCCATCTTGATTGATTGTGATGATCGGATTTAGCTCCAAAGATTCTGCAAGAGCAAAGGCTTCTGAAATTGAATTAATTGGGCCGCATGGAACGCCAGCGCTTGAAAGCATATTCCACCAATGGTCAGCTCCGTTCTGAGCAAACTGCTTTACGAGAAATTCATTTAGTTCGACTCGATTTGCGACTCGATCTGGATTAGTTGCGAACTTTGGATCGGATGAAACTTGTGGGATCCCTAGTTCTTGGCAAAGTTTTGCAAACTGTCCGTCATTACCAACCGCGACAACAATTGGTCGATCTGAAGTTTGATAAACCTCATATGGACTAATTGATGGATGGGCGTTTCCAAGAATTCCAGGTACGACGCCACCAGAAACATAAGAGCTCGCCTGATTAACCATCGCAGATAGCAAAGAGGACAGAAGGTTAACTTCGATTTGTTGGCCTTGACCGGTTGCATTTCTATGGTTCAAGGCAGCCAATAAACCGATCGTGGCATGCATTCCAGTGATCACATCAACAAGTGCGACGCCAACTTTGGTTGGTTCGCCCGGCGCTGGCCCAGTAACACTCATCAAGCCGCCCATAGCTTGAACTAATAAGTCATAACCTGGCATCGCAGCACCGACGCCGGACCCGAAACCTGTAATCGAACAATAGATAACTTCAGGCTTTAACTTCTTGACTGCCTCGTAATCCAGACCGAATTTCGCACTGTTACTTGGTGGAAAATTATGAATGACGATATCTGCACGCTTAATCAGTTCATGTGCTTCAGCTAACCCAGATGGATTTGTCATGTCTATAGCAACTGATGTCTTGTTTCGATTCACCGATTCAAAGTAGGTTGCCCTGCCGGCATCATCGTATGGCGGACCCCAGTGGCGAGTATCGTCACCGACCTCAGGGCGCTCGACTTTGATTACAGTGGCACCCATGTCACCGAGCAACATTGTTGCGTATGGTCCAGCCAAAACCCGCGTGAAATCGGCAACGACAATTCCGTCTAATGGGCCCATGAGAAGATTGTATCCAATCTTGCAGGACTCCTTGAAATCACACCATTAACCATTCCTGCAACTTATTTGAACTAAACAATTACTCTTATGTCAGATGAACGAGCCGAAAAAGGTAAGACTTTAAGGCATTCAGGTGACTAAAAACTGGGGAGAGAAAATGGCAACGACGGTTTGGCACAATGGCAAGGTTTGGATTAACGAAAACCAGACTTCAAATGCACTTGCCGCTACCGATGGCTTGATTGTTGCTCATGGTGACGCCGCTCTGGCATTGAATGCAGACGAAAGAATTGACCTCAAAGGCGCGACCTTATTACCAGGGTTTGGAGATGGCCATGCTCATCCAGTTTTTGGCGGCATCGAAACATTATTCGCTCCAGTTCGCGGCCCAGAAAAACTTGAACAACTGCTCGAGGCCGTAAAGACGTGGGCCGATGCAAATCCTGATGCACCGTGGGTTCGTGGCGAAGGGTACGACCCAAGTTTGTCTCCACGCGGTGAATTCGATGCTAAATGGCTCGACGAAATTGTTCCAGATCGTCCGGTTGTTTTGCGCGCCATGGATTACCACACTGCTTGGGTCAATACGAAAGCACTAGAACTTGCCGGCATAACCAAGGACACTCCGCAACCAGCTGATGGCGAAATTTCATTACGCGAAGATGGCACGCCATCGGGAACACTTCGCGAATGGGGCGCTTGGAAAATGGTCTATGACTTACTTCCACCGCTAACTCTGGAACAGCGCGATCAAGCTTTGCGCGCCGCATCAGATGCATTCTCTTCCAGTGGCGTGACTTGGGCACAAGATGCTTGGGTTGAAGAAGACACGATGGAGAGCTGGTTGCAGGCTGCAAAATCTGGTGTCCTAAAGTTCCGTGCAAACCTTGCTTGGTTAGCTGAACCTGAAGGTGTTTGGAAAACCAAGATTGATTCATTTGTAACAAATCGAGATCGGGTAAAGCGCGAAGCTCCTGACTTTATAACTGGAAACACTGTCAAGTTTTTTGCTGACGGAATTCTTGAAGGCGGAACAGCGGCGGTACTTGAAGATTATTGCGACTGCCCAAACAAAGGAATACCGAACTGGAAGCGCGAGGAACTTTTTGAAGCAGTCTCGGCAGTCGTTGCTAGAGGATTTCAAGCACATATCCATGCAATTGGTGATGCAGGAATTAGAAATGCCCTAGATGCTTTTGAATACGCACGTAAAGCAAATGGTGAATTGATAAGCCCGGTCATCGCCCATTCCCAATTGATTGATCCGGCAGATCTTCCGCGATTTAAAGATCTTGATGTAATCGCAAACTTTGAACCGCTTTGGGCACAACTCGCTAACGAGCAAGTTGTGCTTACAATTCCGCGACTTGGGCAAGAGCGTGCTGATCGCCAATATCCAATGGCAACTCTGTTGCATAGCGGCACAAAGATTTCCTTTGGTTCGGATTGGCCTGTGACCTCCCATGTACCGATGGAAGGAATTGGTGTTGCCATCACTCGTCAAACAGATGAGGAATTCCCGCCTGGTGGGTGGGTGCCTCATGAGCGCCTAACACTTAATGAAGCTTTGACTGCATACACAATGGGTTCAGCAGTTCAGGCTGGCGAAGAACACCTTTGGGGCGACCTTGAAATTGGTAAGCGAGCTGACATTGTCATGATGGACAGTGACATACATTCGCTAGAACCAATGCGCGTACGTAAGGCCAAAGTTGTTGGTACCTGGCTTGGTGGAGTTCGAGTTTTTGGAAAATAGCGAACGCCTCGACCAAACAGAGTCAAGGTAGGTTTAAGTTGTGGAGTTAACACCCAACGAACTTGATCGACTATTGATCTTCAACGTTGCACAGCTTGCGCAATCTAGAAGAGCGCGCGGTGTGAAGTTGAATAAGCCTGAAGCCGTTGCACTAATCTCCAGCGCAGTAATCGAATCTGCGCGAGATGGCGCTAGCCATTCAGAGGCACTCCAAGCTGGCCTTACTGCTGTTACTGATTCCGAGTTATTGCCAGGTGTTGGACCGCTATTGGGTGGAATTGCTGTCGAGGCGGTTTTTTCTGATGGCCGTCGATTAGTAGTTGTTGATTATGAATCCGCCGACCCTGATGTTCCCGGCAAAGTAACTCGCCTTGAGCCAGTAGTTGGAAGATCTGACCTCGACATAGTTTCCGTTGCCGTGGTTAACGAATCAGAAATTCAAATCTCTGTAACAACACATATGCACTTCTTTGAATCAAACCCAAAGTTAAAGTTTGACCGAATCGCGACATACGGCAGACACCTGCACATTCCTGCTGGTGAACATGTTGACTTCCCGCCCGGAGTAGAGGTTTCAGTTAACTTAGTTCCAATTTCTGGTAATCGAATTCTTATCGGGTTCGCTGGATTAGTCGACGGTCCATTAGATGCACCTGGCGCGAAAGAGGAAGCTATTTCTAAAGCTAAAGCGCGCGGATACCTGGGATTTGAGTCATGAAAAATCACGAGATCTCCGATAGTCAGCAAGACATTGCAGTGCATGGTGCCCGAAAGGGAGACTTCGTTCGCCTAGGTGATACCCAACTGGTTATCCGCGTTGAAGCCGATGATCGTGAAGTTGGAAATGAAGTTCAGATCGGATTTGGCAAGAACATGCGTGACGGGATTGGTATGCGATCGGTACCAGGCAGTGAATCGTGTGACGTTGTGATCACCAACGTTCTAATCATCGATGCGATTCAAGGCATCCGGGTTAGTTCAATTGGAATCCGAGGCGGCCGAATTAGTGCCATCGGCAGAGCTGGAAATCCAGACACTATGGATGGAGTTGATGTGATTATTGGCAGTGGCTCCATCGTGATTCCAGGTGAAGGATTAATTGCAACTGCAGGTGGAATTGATACTCACGTTCACGCCATGTCGCCTCGGGTTTGCGACGCAGCGCTGGCCAGCGGTGTCACCACGATTATTGCTCAAGAATTTGGACCGTTTTGGGGTGTGGGAGTTAGTTCAAAATGGGCACTCGAACAAGCACACAATATGTATGGTGCATGGCCGCTAAATGTTGGCATCTTGGGTCGCGCTGCTGGTTCAACCAGAGCACCACTGGAAGAAGCACTTGCTGGTGGGGTTTGCGGATTCAAAATTCATGAAGATACTGGTGCGCATCCCCGAACAATCGACACCACATTAACTTTCGCTGATGAATTTGATGTCGCGGTTGCGCTACATACTGATGGATTGAATGAGATGCTCAGTGTCGCAGACACCATCAATGTCGTTGATGGTCGCGCAGTGCATGCATTCCATGTTGAAGGATGTGGTGGTGGTCACTCCCCTGACGTATTAACTATGGCTGGGCGAGAAAACATTTTGGCTTCCTCTACGAATCCAACTCTTGCTTACGGCGTAAATGCAGCTGACGAACATGTTGCAATGATTATTTCTGCGCACGGTATGAATCCTGAATTGCCAAGTGATGTTCAAATGGCACGTAACCGGGTTCGTAATGCCACTATGGCTGCCGAAAATCGCCTGCACGATATGGGTGTAATTCCAGTTACTTCCTCCGATGCTCTTGGAATGGGAAGAGTTGATGACACTTGGCGCAAGACTTTTGCAATGGCAAGCATGTTTGCTGACCACGCAATACTGGATGGCTCAGTAGCTCCTGATGAAGTTGCAATTAACAATGAACGAGTGCTGATGCACGTTGCAAAAATTACTGCTAACCCTGCTTTAGTTCATGGCCTTTCTCATGAAATTGGATCACTTCAAGTTGGACTGATGGCTGACATAGTTCTTTGGCCGTATTCAACTTTCGCGTCAAAGCCAAACATGATCATCAAGAATGGCTTGCCTGCTTGGGGAGTCGTTGGCGATCCGGGCGCTACGGTTTCAAATGCCCAACCCTTAGTCATTGGACCGCAGTTTGGGGCATTTGGAGTTACTGCTGAAGATCTCGGTGTCCATTTCACTAATAGCAATTCGGATATTTCGCTATCTCGTAGGCGTAGCGTTCCAGCCAAAAACACCAGAACCATTAAAAGTTCAGACATGATTCGGCACGGAATTCTTGGTGAAATCCATGTCGACCGTACTGGAAATGTCGTAACGTTCAATGGTCAGCACATTACGAGCGACCCACAAAACGCAGCGACACTCACCCGCACATTTTTGCTTTAGGAGTTTGCGATGGCGTTAAACCTAGTTACTGCTTCTGGGTCAGGCGCTGAACGCGGCGCTCAAATTGGTGAACAACTTTCGGACTTACTCGGCACAGCTTGGAACAGATGGGTTCTTCACTTCAGCAAAAACGATGTTGATGCCGAAGATTTGGCACATCGTTTAACTGAAGTTGGCGGTTGGGAAACTGCGGAACGTTATTGCCCAGACTTAGTTGCAGAACTAGAGGCCATGGCTGAAGCAGCAAATATGCCTTGGTATCAAGTTGCAGCACTTTCTATGTTGGATGAATCTTGGGCACTAACTGGAGGAATGGGTTGCACCGCGATTGCAATCACTCGGAGTGGTTCACGATCCGCTGGCCAGAATATGGATTTACCTGACTGGACCAATGGACTGCAAACCGTATTGCGAGTTAAAGATAAATCTGGATTAGGAGTAATCGCCGCCACCTACCCCGGATCACTTGCCACTATGGGAATGAATTCAAACGGCGTAATTGTTGTTGTGAACGCCCTAGACCTAGCTACCAACATGACCGGTATGCCTGTTGACTTTGTAACACGTGGAGCCTTGCATCAACCAACTGCATCTGATGCAATTGCATACATCCGAGAAATACCACACGCAGTCGGTCAGAATTACACCGTCCTAGATAGTAAAGATTTATTCATCGTTGAAGCTGCGGCTGACCATGTAATTGATGTTCCAACTCACGCCGAAGTTTCAGGTCACACCAACCATGCTTTTACTCGCGAATACACCGGCTCCGAAGGATCCTACGCCCGCATGGCAGCAGTCGAAAATAACCGAGAGCAACTAAACACAGCCGAAGATATCAAGAATCTGCTTCTTGATAAAGAATCTGGTGTTTGTATCACCCTTGGCCGTTGGCGCGAAGACATGTATTCATTTATGGGATTAGTTGGCGATTCAAATACCAACCAGGCTTGGGTTAACGCTGCCCCAGCATATGGTGGCGCTTTCGAAGAAGTCTCATTCATATAAAGGACTGCGCATGTGCTCGACTCGTAAAGTCCCTAGGCTATGAGCATGAGCACACAGAATAATGTCACAGTAATCGGCGGCGGTATCGTCGGCCTTGCCTGCGCTTGGGAATTAGCTAAAGATGGCGCCTCAGTGATTGTGGTTGAATCTGGTGGCGCAAGCTACGGAACTTCGCTGGCTAACGCTGGCTGGATTAGTCCGAGTCATGTAATTCCATTTGCTGCTCCGGGTATGGTGCAAACTGGTTTCAAGAATTTGGTTGGACGAACCGGCGCATTCGCAATGACGCCTGGAGCTGGGCCACTTCTTGCCCCATGGACTCTTAAATTTGCTCGCTCCTGCACTGATGCGCATGTTGATCATTGTGCGCCAGCACTCAAAGAGTTACTTGATACAAGCATTAACGTTATCGAAGGCTTAACCGAGACCACTGATTTAACGCGCACAAACTTGCCACAGTGGTACGTCTACACTTCCGACACCGCAGAAGCGGATGCAGAACACGAAGTGGAATTAGTAAATCGCTATGGAGTCAATGCAAAACAATTAGATTTGCAAGCAAGTTTAGATAGTGAACCGATTCTTAAGAGTTCAGTAAAAGCTGTCGTTGAATTCAGTGATGACTTTGGATTAGATCCAGGAAAGTTAGTAGATGTTTATCGCAGGCATTGTGAAGTACTCGGCGTGACGTTCCGAAGTGAAAAAGTAACTGGAATGTCGTCAACTAGTCGCAATGTCACGGTGGTAACAACAACAGATTCTTGGATCAGCGATTACGTAGTTTTGGCCGCAGGTGTTTGGTCACGTGAGTTAGCTCAGAGTGTTGGAGAAAATCTCCCAATCATGCCGGCCAAGGGACAATCAGTAACACTGTCTGAAGTAATCGAAAAGCCAACCCGCACCCTGATGTTGGCAGATCAACGAATCGCAACCAATCCACTTGATTGGGGTTTGCGTATGAGTACTGGATTTACGTTGACGTCAAAGTCCGACATGTCCGTAAACCCTAAGGCGAGTGACAAACTCATTGCCACTGCACGACAGGTGCTTCATCTGCCTGAGCGCCTTGAGGTAAAAAATGAACTAGCTGGATTGCGCCCAGCCAGCCCAGATGGAATGCCATATATAGGGGCATTGCCCAAAGCCCCAAGAGTCATTGCCGCTACTGGGCATGGCATGTTGGGTCTGATGATGGGTCCAGGAACCGGAAAATTTGTGTCCGATTTGATTGCAGGCCGTCCAGTTTCCCGAGATGTCTTGAAATTCTCCCCTGCCAGACCTCGCCTCTGAACGAATTTCCAGATGTTAGCAAACTGTGACTTTAGGTAAATTGCCCTTATTCAAAGCCATTTCGTTGTAAGTTGCAGTTGCGAAATGATGCCGTTTCGCACGAATTTTCAAAACTTGAAAGTAGGCAACTTTGAGCGACAAGTATCTAGAGATTCGCAACATTACAAAAGTTTTCCAAACTCCTGAAGGTGGCGAAGTTCGCGCACTTGATGACGTGACACTGGATATTGCCAGTGGTGAATTCTTTATCTTGCTAGGTCCTTCTGGTTGTGGAAAAACGACTTTGCTTCGAAGTATTGCTGGTCTGGAGTATCCAGATAGTGGCGAAATTGTTTTGCAGGGTGAGCGCATTGATGATCGACCACCATATGACCGTCCCGTCAATACCGTATTCCAGTCATACGCACTATTCCCACACATGACTGTTGGCGACAACATCGCATTCGGTTTAGAAATGGAAAATGTTGACAAGGATGTAATTGCTCAAAGAGTTGAAGAAGCACTCGAGCAGGTTCAGCTTTCAGGTTATGCCAAGCGCATGCCATCACAGCTTTCAGGCGGACAACAGCAACGCGTTGCATTAGCTCGTGCGCTCGCTAAAAAACCAAAAGTACTTTTGCTTGATGAACCACTTTCTGCGCTTGACCTAAAGCTTCGTCGAGGTATGCAGGTTGAACTAAAGCGTTTGCAACGTGAAACTGGAATTACTTTCGTATTCGTAACTCACGATCAAGAAGAAGCAATGTCGATGGGTGATCGCATTGCAGTGTTTAGTCAAGGCAAAATTGTCCAACTCGATACTCCGGTTGAGGTTTACCGTCGTCCAGTAAATGCCTACGTTGCTGACTTCATTGGTGAAACCAACTTGATCAAGGGAACCGTTGTTGCTGGTGGCATTTCATTGCCTGGTGGAAACGTGCTGCCAACAGATCAGTTAGCTGCTGATTCGGTAATCCCAGCATCAGGCGAAGTGACTGTTGCGATCCGTCCAGAAGATCTTGTACTTGCAACTAACGGAATGATCGGCGGAACTGTTCGGGACGTAATCTTCACTGGAGATTCCGTGCGCGTCCACGTAACAGTCGGTGATGTAGAAGTTATTGCTTCGCTAGCCTCTTATGGAACTGAAATTCCAGCACAAGGAAGCAAGGTCACACTAAGTCCAGAGCATCGCGCTGCACGTACGGTGGCTTCATGACTGCAGTAACAACTCCGCCGAAGAAACCGGCACAGCGCGGTCGGCCAGGGCAATCCTCGCCAAAGCTTGCTTACTTGCCAATCATTTTCTTGGCATTTGCAATTGGTATTCCGCTTCTCATCATTGTTGTCTACTCATTCCTTGAGAAGCCGTCACAAGGTACTGGTGTTAAGTGGGTTTTCACTTTAGAAAACTACAAAGCTTTATTCATTCAAGAAAAACTTGATGGTACAACGACTCTTGATACTCGATACATCAAGGTTCTTTGGACTTCGTTTTACTATTCGCTTCTAACAACCGTAGTTACCTTGTTGCTTTCGATTCCGGTTGCTATGTGGATTGCTACTCGCGAACCTCGGCATCGCAACCTACTTGTTGCGTTAGTAACTCTGCCGTTCTGGATCAGTATCTTGATTCGCACTTACGGCATGCGCCAGATCGTCGCAGACGAAGGGCCAATCGGAAGGTTCCTTGGCATCTTCAATATTGAGTGGAGTATTTTGTACTCCCCGCCAGCGACAATCCTTGGTCTGATTTATGTTTTCTTACCGTTCATGATTTTGCCGATTTATGCTTCAGCTGAACGTTTCGATTTCCGACTTGCTGAAGCTGCTTACGATCTCGGCGCCAAGCGAATGACCGTCGTACGAAGGGTGATTTTGCCTTCAATTCGCCCAGGCGTGATCTCCGGTATCGCATTGGTTTTCATCCCAGCGCTTGGTTCGTTCTTGCAATCCGACATGTTGGGTGGCGGCAAAACCAACATGGTTGCCAACGTAATCGCCAACAACTTTGGCCAGGCCCGAAACTGGCCATTCGGTAGCGCACTGGCTGTACTGCTTATTGTGCTCACGCTCTTGTTTGTCTTGATCATGCAGGGTGTAGCACAGCGACGTGGAGACAAGGTGGAATTAGTATGAGTCACACCCAATCAGCTTCACGCAAACGTGGCAAGTTAGTTAATCTTCGGAACTTCCCAGGATTTAAACCAACTGCATGGTTTGTGCTCTTCTTTTTGTATAGCCCGTTGGTTTATGTTGTTATCTATTCATTTAACTCAAGTCGCATTGGTGCGGTTTGGGAGAGCTTCTCAGTTAAGTGGTATTTCAGAGTTTTCGAAAACACTGACATTCAACGTGCGCTAAAGAACTCACTTCAAGTTGGACTAGTTGCGACAGTTTTGTCGACAACTCTTGCTGTAATGGCAGCCCTAGGGTTGCTTCGAATGAAGCGAGCTGGAAAAGCAGTTGCAATTGCGCTTATCGGTGCGCCACTGATTATTGCTGAAATTGTGTTGGCAGTTGGAACGCTTGGTTTGTTTATCGCAGTTGGAGTCCCACTTGGAAAAGTCGGTCTCATGGTTGCACACACAGCATTTTGTATCCCGTTTGCGCTATTGCCGATCCGAGCTCGACTCAGTCAGCTAGATATGGCGCCATTTGAAGCGGCTTCGGATCTTGGCGCTAATGAACGACAAATCTTGCGTCGAATTACATTGCCACTGCTGGCTCCCGCTATCTTTGCTGGAGCACTGCTGGCATTTGCTATTTCGATTGACGACTTCATTACATCGTTCTTTGTCGCTGGCCCAGGCGCTACGACACTGCCGGTATACATTTTTGGCATGATTCGCTCAACTGTTACTCCAGAGGTAAATGCAATTTCTACATTGCTTCTGTTGTTCTCGGGCAGCGTGCTAATCGGATCGTATTTGATCCAAAGAAAAAGGAGATAAGAATGGCTAGCAATAAGAGGCGTCGCGCCTCATATGTAGCTGCACTTGCCGCGGCGGGCGCACTACTACTTTCTGCATGTGGCGGGGAGACCACGGCAGATTCAGGCGCGGGCGAAGCCACTGCAGCTGCAGGGGAATTCCCAACTACTGGCTCGGGCGTAGTTAATGTTTACAACTGGACGGATTACATCGATCCAGAAGAGCTAAAGCGCTTCACTGCTGAAACCGGCATCGAAGTCATCTTGGACACTTACGACAGCAACGAAACTCTGTTGGCTAAGTTGCAGTCCGGT
This sequence comes from Candidatus Nanopelagicales bacterium, assembly GCA_044239795.1. Classification (GTDB taxonomy): domain Bacteria; phylum Actinomycetota; class Actinomycetes; order S36-B12; family UBA5976; genus UBA5976. The sequence goes on from JBIIAS010000012.1 coordinate 13,766, forward strand.
GCAACTGGCTACGATGTTATTGTTCCTTCGGACTACATGGTTCAGCAGATGATCGACCTTGATCTTCTTCAGAACATCGGCGTAAGCAGCTTCCCTAACGGTGGGCTAATCAAGGACAACTTGGTTGATGTTTACTGGGATTCAGGACGTAACTACACGGCACCTTGGAACTACGGAACAACTGGTATTGCATGTAACTTTGCTGCTGAACCAGGTTGCGAAAACATCAAGTCTTGGAAGGACTACTTCACTGCAGGGCTTCCAAAGATGGATTCGCTAAAGGATCAGGTTGAAGTTGTTTCCGCCGCACTACGTGCAACTGGTGTTGGCAAGGACGATCTGTGCACAACTGACAAGGCGAAGTACATCGCTGCTGAAGAGTTACTTGCTGGCTACAAGCCTGCTGTAATTGAATCAGACGGTGGCATTGAGCGCGTAACAGCTGGCACATCAAATGTGCGCCACGCTTGGAATGGCTCAACACACCGTATGTCTCAAGAGAATCCAGATGTTAAGTTCATCTACCCAAGCGAAGGTGTAAACCTTTGGGCAGATAACTTGGCAGTTCCAGTAGGTGCGCCTAACTTGGATAACGCCAAGATCTTCATCAACTGGATGATGGATCCTAAGGCTGCTGGTGCCCAGAGTAATTTCTCTGGCTACGACAATGGAATCAAGGGTTCAGATGCATTCATGAATGAAGCACTGAAGACAGATCCAGCAGTTGTTGTTCCAGCTGACAAGCAGGCACTAATTTCACCACTTCCTAACTGTGGTGAAGAAGCCCGCGAGTTGTACACCCAGGTATTCACTACTTGGACAACTGGCCAATAAACCCTTTGGGTTACCAAGTAACGCCCCTGTGAGTTTCACAGGGGCGTTACTTTTTTGTTATGAACTTTTGGGCAAGTTTTTGCCAATTTAACTTGAAATGTCTATCCGAATCCGAAATCCTCTGGCATTCTTTAAATACATTCCTACCTTTAAGGGAGATCAATGAAGATTACGAATAAGCGCAAAAGCACTTACTTTGCCGCTCTCGCAGCAGCTGGTGCATTGCTTCTATCCGCATGTGGTGGCGAATCCACTGCAACTGATGGTGCTTCCGCACCTGCAACAGCTGCTTCCGGCGAATTTCCAACATCAGGTTCTGGTGTAGTTAACCTATACAACTGGACTGATTACATCGATCCCGCGCTGCTTGAGAAGTTTGAAGCAGAAACTGGCATCGAAGTCATTCTTGACACATTCGATAGCAATGAAACTTTGCTCGCAAAACTACAGTCTGGTGCAACTGGCTACGACATCATCATGCCGTCTGACTACATGGTCGAGCAGATGATTGGTCTTGGCATGCTCCAAGAAGTAGATGTAGCTTCATTCCCAAATGGAAAGTACATCGCTCCTGAGTTCATGGATGTGTACTTCGATCCAGGTCGCAAGTTCACTGGACCTTACATGTACGGCACAACTGGTATCGCTTGCAACACCAAGCTTGAACCAGAGTGCGAAAACATCAAGTCTTGGAAAGACTTACTCACTGGAAACTATGCAAAGGTCAATGCGCTGAAGGATCAAGTTGAAATTGTTTCTGCCGCACTTCGCGCAACTGGCGTACCTGCTTCAGACCTATGTACTACTGATACTGCAAAGTATGTCGCTGCTGAAGAAATGTTGGCTGGATTCAAACCAGCAGTCATTGATAATGATGGTGGCAACGAGCGCATGATTACCGGACAGGCACATATCCGTACTTCCTGGAACGGTGACACACACCGTATGAAGATGGAAAATCCAGACATCATCTTCATCTACCCAAGTGAAGGCCTGAACTTCTGGTCAGACCACATGGCAATTCCAGTGGGTGCTCCAAACACTGACAATGCCAAGATCTTTATCAACTGGCTAATGGATCCAGCAAACATGGCTGCAGCAAGTAACTTCTCTGGTTACAACAATGCAATCACTGGAACTGCTGAACTAATGAACGATGAGCTAAAGAACGACCCAGGCGTAATCGTTCCAGAAGAGAACAAGGCACTTCTAAGTCCAATTCCTAACTGTGGCGAAGAAGCTCGTGAGCTATACACCCAGGTATTCACTACTTGGTTGGATAGTCAGTGATAATTAGCAACTAATGGGAAGCAGCCTCACCTTCGGGTGGGGCTGCTTTTTTTGTATCTCATTGCCAAAATACGATTACTTATAGAAATCTCAATAACCTTGCTTAATCGGCTTGACCTCGCCTGCTCTGGTCAGCACAGTTAGAGATGTCACTTTAACTAGGGAGATAGATGGCACCGGAACAGTTTGAAGTGGTAGTAGTTGGTGCTGGGCAAGCTGGCGTTGCGATGAGCGAACACCTAACTATTGCTGGAATTTCCCATGTCGTTTTGGAGCGGGATCGGATTGCTGAGCGCTGGCGGTCTGAGCGCTGGGATTCACTAGTTGCAAATGGGCCCGCTTGGCATGACCGCTTCCCCAACTTGGAATTTGAAGGTTACGATCCAGATGCATTTGTGCCAAAAGATGCAGTTGCAGATTACTTTGTTGCGTACGCAGAAAAATTCAATGCCCCGATTAGAACCGGTATTGAAGTTATGTCAGTATCTAGAATGCCAAATGATTCGGGATTTAAAGTTGAGACTTCTGCTGGAGCAATTCAAGCAAACTACGTAATTGCCGCTACTGGACCATTTCAAAAACCAGCCATACCTCCTGTTGTTCCGCATGCAACAAACATTCATCAACTTCACTCAAGCGACTATCACAATCCAGCGCAGCTGCCTGAAGGCGGAGTATTTGTTGTTGGTGCTGGCTCCTCAGGTGTACAAATTGCTGCTGACTTAAGAAAAGCTGGCAGAGATGTTTACTTATCTGTTGGCGAGCACGATCGTCCACCAAGAAGATATCGCGGAAGAGACAATGTTTGGTGGTTAGGTGTTTTAGGTAAGTGGGATATAGCAACACCTCCAACGGGCGCTGAACACGTGACGATTGCAGTGAGTGGTTTCGATGGTGGCAAGACTGTCGACTTCCGTGATCTTGCAAATAGCGGCATCACCCTTCTTGGATTAACCACGTCGTTTGAGAAAGGAGTTTTGAAGTTTGCAGATGACCTAGAGCGAAACATTGCACGTGGGGATAAAAACTTCTTATCAGTTCTAACCGAAGCTGATGAATTCATTGCGCAGAACAACTTGGATTTACCTTTAGAACCTGAGGCGCACACCCTCGGTCCAATGCCTGAGGCTGCGTTGAATCCGATTCGAGAAATTGATTTAGCAGCTGCGGGTATCACAACGATTCTCTGGGCAACAGGCTATTCAGTCGATTATGGCTGGCTGCAAGTTCCAAGAGCATTGACCGAGGCTGGAAAGCCTGCGCACCAACGTGGCGTTTCAAATGCAAATGGCATTTACTTCCTCGGGCAACCGTGGCTTTCTAGGCGCGGTTCTGCATTTATATGGGGCGTTTGGCATGATGCAAAATTCCTTGCAGATCAGATCCAAATTCAGCAAAGCTACAAAAGTTACGCTGGCTCAGCCCGGGTTGTTCAATGATTGAAATCGCCCAAATCAAGCACAAGCTTTCGACTAACGTAAATCTTGAACCTATCGAAGGAAACTGATGACTCACAAGAGAATTCGACCATTCAATACAAAGGTCACGTATCCAGAACAGAACTTGGATAACGACTTAGCACAGGCGGTTGTTGCTGGTAACACTGTCTACCTGCGTGGACAAATTGGTCAAGACCTAGATACTCGTGAGTCCGTAGGTATCGGTGATGTTGAGGCTCAGGCTGAAAAAGCTATGGCGAACATCAAGATGTTGCTTGAAGAGTCTGGCTCAGAGCTTGGCGACATTACAAAGATCACTATTTACTTAGTCGACATCCGTTACCGCGAGCCGGTTTATCGCGTGATGGGCAAATGGCTTAAGGGTGTGCATTACGTTTCAACCGGTCTAGTTGTTACAGCCTTGGCGCGTCCAGAGTGGCTAGTTGAAATTGATGCAACTGCCGTAATTCCAGAAACCAGAGATTAATGACAATTAGTATCGCTGCAAGATGTGAACGTACTGGGGCATTCGGAGTTGCAATTAGCAGTTCTAGTCCTGCCGTAGGTTCGCGTTGTCCAAATGTTCGAGCTGGGGTTGGCGCAGTATCAAGTCAAAATGTGACTGATCCCAGTCTTGGCCCAGCACTTTTGGATGCATTGCAAAGTGGTCTCGGTGCGCATGATGCGTTGGCTCAAGTTAGTAAAGCAGCAACACATCCTGAATTTCGCCAACTAACTGTTGTAGATGGCTCTGGTGAATCAGCGGTTTACTCTGGTGAAAAATCGCTGGGCATTAATGCGGAAGTTACTGCAAAGAACGTGGCAGCAGCTGGGAACATGCTCGCTAATGCTGATGTTATAAAAGCAATGGTTGATGCATTTAACTCAACATCCGATAACGAACTAGCCGACCGTTTGATTCATGCTTTAGAGGCTGGGGTTAAAGCCGGCGGTGAAGCTGGTCCAGTGCATTCGGCAGCCGTGCTTGTGGCAACTGAAGTTTCCTGGCCAACAACAAATCTTCGAGTTGATTGGGACGAAGACCCGATTTCCAAGCTGCGAGAGATCTACAACGTTTGGGCTCCACAGTCACAGGATTACTTGACTCGTGCGCTTAATCCCAACACCGCACCTTCATATGGTGTTCCAGGAGATGAATAGTCATGTCAGACCATAAGCAACAAGTGATTGATCGGGTAAATGAGGTAAGCAAAGAACTTGTTTCATTGAGTCACAAGATTCATGCCAACCCAGAAGTTGCTTGGCAAGAGTTTGAAAGTGCGGCAGTAGTTGCTAAGTATTTGAGCGATCATGGCTTTGATGTTGTCGAGCAAGTTTCAGGTTTACAAACTGCATTCCGTGCTGAGTTTGGATCTGGCGACCTAACCGTTGCACTATGTGCGGAATACGATGCGCTGCCAGGACTCGGCCATGCGTGCGGACACAACATTATTGCTTCATCCTCAGTAGGTGCCGCGATTGCATTAGCCGCGGTAGCCAAAGATTTGAATTTGAAAGTTGTCGTTCTTGGAACTCCTGCCGAAGAAGGTGGTGGCGGAAAGATCGTGATGCTGGAACGTGGTGCTTTTGATGGCATTGATGTTGCAGCATTAGTTCATCCCGGTCCAGTTGATGTTGCATTTGCGGAACCATTTGCGGTTCGCCATATCGCAGTTAAGTATTCTGGCAAAGCTGCGCATGCCGCGGCTTACCCCGAACAAGGTGTAAATGCTGCGGATGCATTTACGA
>JBIIAS010000091.1:0-5090 GCA_044239795.1 Candidatus Nanopelagicales bacterium
GTTGCAAGTGAAGTGTTAGCAACCACTTGGACTCAAGGCGCTGTTTCCAATCCAACTGCAAGCGATGATGAACTCGAGTTAAAGGTTTTAATCACAAAAGCCTAGAAACAAAAAAATAAGCCTGGGATTTCCCAGGCTTATTTTTTTGCTAATTTTTAATCTTCAGTTACCTGACGGTCACCGCTGATGTTCTTGGATTCAAGTTCACGAAGCTGTCCCTCTAGGTAGCTGCGTAGACGGCCACGGTATTCGCGTTCGTATGCACGTAGCTCTTCGACGCGACGTTCCATAGCAACGCGCTGTGACTCGAATTCACGAGTGATGTTTGCAACGTTGGCCTTTGCCTCAGTAACCAATTCATCTGATGTGGACTTTGCGGCACTTAACAGTTGCTCAGACTCGATGCGAGCTGAGGCTACTGCTTCATCCGCAGTGCGCTGAGCCAATTCAAGGATTCGAACTGATGCAATTCCTTGATCAGCTGGTGTTGAATTTGCAGCAGCAGTTGCTGCAGCAGCCACGCCTTCAGACTGGGAAGCAGCAAGCTGCTCTTTAAGCTCTGAGATTGCAGCCAAGCTCGCAGTTAGCTCATCTTGTACAGATGAAAGTTGTGATTCAAGTTCATTGACACGAGCTTGGGAATTTTTCAGTGCTTCATCGCTCGCAGCACTGTCATCAGAAACAACTACGCGAGCTTGGGAATCTTCAAGTGCTTTTGCAGATTGATCTAGTTCACTCTTTAGGCGAACGTTCTCATCACCAAGTGAACGAATCTCTTCGCGGATTGACTCTGGCACTTCACCCTTGGCGGTTGCACGTAGGTCTTCAGCTTCACGTGTTACAGCAGAGAGTGACTCTTCAATCTCGTCCAGGAAGTTATCAACCTCGTCTAGGTCATAGCCTTCTTTAAATCGAACTGTAGTGAACTGCTTGTTGCGCACGTCTTCAGGCGTCAAAGCCATGATGAAAACCTTCCGTCTTGAATAATGTCCGAGATTGTTGAAAAATCCCCTAACCCCGTGCCTTCTAGATTAGAGACAAATCCACAGAAAGTGAAACCCAAGCCAAGGTTTCTTGGGTTTAAGTAGAGAATCTAGCAATCTTGAAATCGGACATTTATCGCCCTAAACCGTGGCCAAAAGTCCTCGAGTAATAGAGATTGCTACCAACAATATGATGAATGATAGGTCTAATGAGACGCTGCCAATTCGCAGATTTGGCACCACTTTACGGATTGCCTTTAGAGGTGGATCAGTGAGGGTGTAAACGGTTTCCGAAAGCAGTAAGAGTGGTCCCTTTGGGCGCCAATCCCTGGCAAAAATTGCAACATACTCCAGGACTAATCGGGCGATCAGAATTAGAACATAGAGATTTAAAAGTGACGAGATTAGTGCGGCAATTGAGGACACGATAAAGACAAATTAGCTCTGGTTGAAGAATGGATCTTCACGCAGTTGCGCACGGGCAGCTGCGCCAATGTCAACATTGGCTGGAGACAAAAGGAATACGCCCTTTGTAACCTTTTCAATGCTGCCGTGCAAACCAAATGCAAGGCCTGCAGAGAAATCTACAATGCGACGAGCATCTGCTTCGTCCATGTCGCTTAAGTTCATGATTACTGGAGTACCAGAACGGAATTCTTCACCAATGCGACGAGCGTCGTTATAAGTAATTGGGTGCAAAGTTGTAATGCGGTATACATCAGCAAGTGGAGCTGCAGTGCGAGCAGGAGCTGCATAAGAAGTTTGGGAGTACTCGCTGACCTGTTCGTAAGATGCGCTTGTTGTTACTGGACGCAATGGAGTCTGATCTTCGTATCCTTGGCCATCGGCATCAACGTAAGTACCAAATTCATCGCGGTATTCGCCGCCATCGACAAGGCCAAGATATTCAGCCATTTTTCGCATTGCGTTAGCCATGTGGTTCGCTCCTTGCAGGGGTAAGTAATACGAACTTACCTCTGAAAACCCCGTTTTCCGAGGATAGATGAGCCAATTCGAAGGTGTGTCGCACCATATTTCAAGGCAGTTGCGAAGTCCCCACTCATGCCTGCCGAAATCCAATTTGCACCTGGATATGAACTTTGGATCTGTCTAGCAAACTCCTGCAGTCTGGCGAATGCTAAATAGTCATCGCCGCCAAGTGGAGCCACTCCCATAACACCTTGGAGTCGCAGACCTTCGCTGCTGGCAATCATTTCGGCAAGGGTCATCAGTTCAGATGGAAGCGCGCCACCGCGATTATCAGTTGGCGCCGGGTCAAGGTTTGCCTGAAGCAAAACGCCAAGTGGAGTTTCCCGATTGACTGCAGCTTTAGTGAGAGCGGTTACTAAATCAATTCGATCTACGCTGTGTACTACATCAGCCCAGGCAGCCACACTTTTTGCTTTATTGGTTTGCAGTTGACCAATTGCGTGCCATGTTAAATTCTTTGCAGTAACTGAATCATGCTTTGGTTTGGCTTCTTGATCACGGTTCTCGCCAACATCTGTAACACCAAGTTGTGCCAACAAATCAACATCAGTGGCTGGCCAAGTTTTAGTAACAGCAATCAAAGTGACGTCAGATCGATTTCGATTTGCAGCCACGCAAGCCTGTGAGATTTCGCGCTCAACGTCATGCAAATTTGCCTGCAGTTCCTGCATTCGATCCATGATGACCACTCTATGAGTTCAAGAACTAAGAAGCACTTATTGCAATAACTAATCCGCCACGACCAGTTGGCTCCCCTGCGGCACGACGATACGAAAACAGATTGGAACTTTCGAAAGTGCAGCCAGAGATTTCGTGGATCGTCTTTACCTGTGTCGACAGAACAGACTTAACCCCCGCAGTTAGATCTAGTTTTCTAGGAGATGCAATTGCTTCCGGGCGAACATCTCTAAATTGCTCGATTCGTTCCGCTGGAACTTCATAACACTTGGCGCAAATTGCTGGACCAATGATTGCCTGAGTGTGATTAAGCTCCGCCCCATTGGCTACGAACTCATCCAGTAGTGCTTGCATTACATTTGCCAAAACTCCACGCCAGCCAGCATGTCCAACTGCAATCAAACCATTGACTGGATCAACTAATCCAAAGGGAACACAATCGGCTGCTAAAGCAGCTAGAGCCAGTCCTTTTTGTTTGGTGATTAGGCCATCACCTGGCAATGCAACTCCGGGTTCAGTTACGACGCGAACTATGTTTCCATGTTCGGCATTCATAACTGATATCTCTCGAGCTGAGACCAAATCGCAAGCGATAGCAAGGTTGGCTGAAACATGTTCAACTGAATCGCCTACGTAAGAAGCCAGGTTAATTGAATCAAATGGGGGCGAACTCGTGCCACCACTTCGACTCAGTGCAACTGCCTGAATTCCTTCGATTGAAACGCGGCCAAAGACCTGCGTATTCACTTTGAAATGCGTTCTCTAGCGAAGGAAGTCTGGAACGTCGAGATCGCCATCATCTTCGCCGTCGTTGTCAACGTCGCCATGGCCTGAGCTGGCTGGAGCATCGCCAAAAAGATTCTCGAAGTTGTCATCTTCGTCGGCAACTGCAGCAGAGCCAAATGCGCCATCAGAAAATGAATCTGGTGTTACCGGTATTGACGGTACTTCGCCATCACGGGCTAAATCAACAGCAACTGCTGCTGCCAGCGGAGTCTCGTCTAACACTTTCTTGGACATCGGTGAAGTTGAACGATTCGATGGTGGTGCGCCGCCATCAAAGCCAGCAGCAATGACTGTGACCTTTACCTGGTCGCCCTGAGTATCATCGATAACTGCACCGAAGATGATGTTTGCATCTGGATGCACTGCGCTTTGAACCATGCGAGCTGCTTCGTTGATTTCAAACAAACCTAAGTCGCTGCCGCCAGCGATAGACATAAGTACGCCGCGGGCGCCTTCGATACTTGCTTCAAGTAATGGGCTGGAAATTGCTTGACGAGCTGCTTCGATTGCACGGTCAGCGCCCCGAGCTGAACCAATACCCATAAGCGCGCTACCAGCGTCTTTCATAACACTTCGCACATCTGCGTAATCAAGGTTGATTAGGCCAGGAGTTGTAATCAAATCAGTAATACCACTGACACCTTGCAATAGAACAGAGTCAGCGTGACGGAAGGCATCAATAACGCTTATGCCATTGTCAGCAAGTTCAAGCAAGCGATCGTTTGGAATAACGATCAAGGTATCTACTTCAGTGCGAAGTGAATCGACACCTTCATCAGCTTGTGATGAGCGGCGCTTACCTTCGAAACTAAATGGACGGGTGACAACGCCAATGGTTAATGCACCCATGTCGCGAGCAATCTTGGCAACGATTGGAGCGCCACCTGTTCCAGTGCCGCCGCCTTCACCTGCAGTGACGAAAACCATGTCGGCACCACGCAAAACTTCTTCGATTTCCTCGCGATGATCTTCAGCAGCTTGGCGGCCGACTTCAGGGTCAGCTCCGGCGCCAAGGCCGCGAGTAAGGTCGCGACCAATGTCCAACTTCACATCAGCGTCACTCATCAACAGCGCTTGCGCGTCAGTATTTATTGCGACAAATTCAACGCCTTTTAGGCCGGCTTCGATCATGCGATTAATCGCATTAACGCCACCGCCACCAATGCCTACAACTTTGATAACTGCTAAGTAATTCTGTGGTGCGGCCATGGTGTTTGCCTTTCTCGACAAGATCAGTTTCGCTTAAGTTGCAAACTCTCAACCTCTGCTAGAGCGTTAAAGAATTGGCATCTTTGGGCACGTATAAGTTACGTGCAAAAGTCAATGATTACCGTGATTGACACTTGGCGTGTCGAGTTCAGAGAGAAATTGTTTTTGGTCGCTGACTAAACAAACTATTGAACTGTCGGCGCATCAGGCGCACTTACATTTATGACGGTATAGCCCTTATCAATCAGTGCTTGAGCAACTTCCACTTTGTCAGCTGCGCGCTCCCCAGATCCAAGGGTAATGACAACTCCACTATTAAGAGTTGCCACGACGCTATCTTGAGTGGGTGCGCTCAAACCAGTGATTGCCCATTCGGCAGGGATTGCAGCTAGAGCTTGAATCGCGTTGGTCATCGCCGGACTGTCTGGTTGTGCCGCAATTACC
>JBIIAS010000092.1:0-5081 GCA_044239795.1 Candidatus Nanopelagicales bacterium
CTGGTTTTGGAATTGGAAACTGAACTACATCGCCAAATTCAGTCCAAGTTGCTTCGAGATATGTCAGTGGATCTGAAGTTATTCGCCTGATGTTCCGAAGCATCGCTCCACCTTGCGGGCCAACCGCAGTAACCGGGGTGTTCCAGCCGTATCGCTTTGGCATCTTCTCGCCAGACATTTAAGTAGCTATCGATTTAGCGTTACGTCGAAGTGGCAAAAGTCCAAGCACTAATGCGCTACCCAGCAAAATGCAGGCTGCACCAATTAAGTCTGTGACCGTAATGGTTTCGCCTAGGAATGCCGCTCCGACGATTACAGCGACAACTGGGACCATGAATTCAGTTGTCAGAGCCTTGGTGGCGCCAATCTCAGCCACTAGGCGGAAGTACAAGATGTAAGCCAAGGAACTTGCGGTGGCGGCCAACAAGAACAGCCAGCCAAATGAGGCCAGGGTTGGGGTCTTTACGATCGGCACCACAAACATAAACGGCAATAAATAAAGTCCACCAAATGTAAAGGTGCCGATGGTTTGTTCCCAAGCACCAATGTGTTGCGCCCTTACCTTGGAATAGTTGCCGCCGAGGGCAAATCCAAATGAAGCAATAGTCGAACCGATGAATCCAAGTAGGAAGTCAACGTCAAGGGCCTGTGATGAAAGCCCAATCAGAATTACGACTCCCCCAAAGCCAATCCACAAACCCAAGATCATTAACTTGGTGTGCTTAGCCTTGCCCCAAACTCGTTCGATTAGCGCGCTGTATAGCGGAATAGTTGTAACCAAAATTGCGGTAAGTGCAGTTCCTAGCTTCGAAAGCGCATATGTCATGCCGCCAAGATTCATCGCAACTGAAGTTGCGCCCAGGATTGCATAATGTTTGGTGTCATTCACATCGTAAGTGAGAGCAACTTTCATTATCTTGGCCAGAACCAAAAGGACTAGCACCGCGGCAAAGGCGCGGAAACTTACCCCGCCAACCCAGCCAAAAGTTTCAACAACTTTGGATAACCAAACGAAAGAAAGTCCCCAGAACATGAACGTCCAGAAGTACATGTTCAGCTGGCGTGTAGTCACGCATCAACTCTATCGGCGCAGTACTTTAGGATCCCAATGCATCAATCGCGTCGATTAACATGTTCCAGAATTTTTCAACATCCAATTCCATTGCCACGTCTACGTTCGCTTTTTGGCCAGTAGTGCCATGCAAGTCAACGACAGTAGCGCCTCGAGTCAGTTCACCACTCAGTTCCACGGAGACTGGCGCCGAAACTAGTTTGGCAACCGTCATGTCGATGATGATTGCCAAAGCAACCGGATCATGCACCGGTGGATCTGGCATTCCAAAAACATCCCGATAAGTATCGGCAAAGAACTTAAGCAAATCAACAATTGTCTGCGCCAGCTTTGTATCCAGTTTTGAAATGCGATCTAAGACTTCCGGAGTTGCCAGTGCCTGGTGCGTGATGTTCAACCCAGACATGATCAAGGGCAAGCCACTTCGAAGCACAATGTCTGCAGCTTCAGGGTCCGCCCAGATGTTGAATTCTGCATACGGTGTCCAGTTGCCACGTTCAGTACTGCCGCCCATAAACGAGATATGTTCAATGCGGTCATGCAGTTCTGGATATGCCTGCAAGAACATAGCGATGTTTGTTAGTGGCCCCGTTGGGATCAACGTTACTTTTCGATCGCAATTTCTGACTAGTTCTGCAATCAACTCAACGGCCGATAGTGGGCTTAATTCATATGTTGGTTCTGGTAACTCTGCGCCATCTAATGCGGTTGCACCATGGATTGTTGTCGCAGCGCTTGCCTTTCCAGCCATTGGGTCATTTGCACCTTTTGCAATCGGAACCGTAATGTTCGCCAAAGCGCATATTCGTTGAGCGTTGTAAGTAACTTTCTCTAACGAACCATTGCCCGAAACGGTAGTGATGCCTAAGAGTTCAATTGCTGGGTGCGCCGCAGCCAACAGAATCGCCATCGCGTCATCATGTCCAGGATCGCAATCCAAAACTATTGGCGTCGGCAAAGTCATAACCCCATTGTGCCGTATCGCTAGAGATAGTCTTGTTACGCCTACTCACTTATCGGAGTCAACATGTCAACAACGCTAACTCTTACTTCTGAAGAGCAGGCGATGCTTGACGGTGAGCACGGTCCAGCGGTTGCAATGTGTATGCGAATCATCGTGGGAGTTGCTCGGGCTAACGGTGCGGAAAAGTTGATTGAAATTGAATCAGTCCATGCCGATGGCACTTTGTATCACGGTGAAGCCGGCCTAGATTTCACTGAAAAACTTGTTGAGCTTGGTGGCAAAGTAAAAGTTAAGACCACAACCAATGTTGGTTCTCTAGACTTGCTGCATCCAAACCTGGTTCATGGCGACGAAACCTTAATGGTACATGGACGCCGTTTGATGGATGCACACATTGCTCTTGGTTGTGAACCAACTTGGTCTTGTGCGCCTTATCAAGCTGGCCATCGTCCAGCATTTGGTAGTCATGTTGCCTGGGCTGAATCAAATGCGATTGCATTCGTTAACTCAGTGCTTGGTGCGCGCTCAGATCGCTACGGAGATTTTTTAGATTTATCTGCAGCAATCACAGGCCGCGTTCCATTTGGTGGACTCCATCATGACGAGGCACGTAAGGCAGTTTTGGTTTTAGATTTTTCCGAGATTGACTCCCGGGTCTTTTCGGAAGATGCTGCCTGGGCAGCTCTAGGTGTGATCTTAGGAAATCGTGCCGGCACCCGAGTTGCTGCGATGGTAGGTCTGCCTGGTGACCTTGCGGATGGTGGCGTTACCGAAGATCGACTTAAGGGCATGGGAGCAACCAGTGCCTCAGCCGGTGGTGTTGGGCTGTTTCACGTAGTTGGCGTAACTCCAGAAGCACCAACCTTGGAAGCTATTGTTGCGCCAAATGCTGAGTACCTAAAGATGACAGCAACAGATGTGCGAGAAGCCAGAGACACGTTGAGCACAACATCAAGTGAAAAACTAGATGCGGTAAGTCTTGGAACTCCTCACTTTTCAGTTGATGAATTCAGATTGCTTGCAGAGGTTATTGGCGATGGGCCAAAGTTTGCCGAGAAAATCGATTTCTATATTTCAACCAGTAGAGATGTAATGGCACGATCCAAAGAGTTGGGATATCTCGATGTATTCCTAAACGCTGGCGGACGTGTTGTGACAGACACCTGTACTTACGTAACACCGGTGCTTAATCGCGACGTCAAGAATGTGATGACAAACTCTGGCAAGTGGGCTTGGTATGCGCCAGGAAACCTTGGTATCGACACTGTGCTTGGCAGCCTCTCAGAGTGTGTGGCATCCGCGCGTGCTGGAAAAGTCGTACGTGATGAAAGTTTGTGGTCATAGTTATGGCAAAAGTATTGACTGGCAAGATTTCTCATCCTGGCGTGGCTGAGGGTGAAGTTCTTTTACTCACCGAACCTGTTTCATTTTGGGGTGGTGTGGATCATCATGGCGAAATCATTGATGTTCATCATGCCCAACACAAAGCAAAAATGACTAACAAGATTTTGGTTATGCCTTCAGGCCGTGGCTCGAGTTCAGCAACTGCTGTTTTGGCAGAATTGATTAGAACTGGTGATGGTCCCCTGGCAATCGTGATGCTGCAATGCGACACAATCCTGGTGATTGGCGCCCTAGTTTCGGCTGAAATCTATGACATAAGCCTGCCAATTGTTGAACTTGAGCCAGCAGAATACGACCAGCTATCAAATGGCATGCGGGTATCCGTAGATGCCAGATCTGACCAAGAAGTTGCCACCATAACAATCTAAATTAATGAAAAATTCTGATGTCCGATTTTGAGTAGAATCGAATTGAGTCAATCAGAAAGCTAGCCATGTCAAAAGTAAAGGATTTCTTTACCCCGCGAAAAGTAGCGGGTGAAAAAGTCACACTCATCGACATTATTAATGCCCCCTACTTCCGGTTAGCGGCACTTACAACTATCGCTGGCACATTGGCTTACTTCATAGGCGCAAATCTTCCAATGGTTTCTGGCGTTACAGCAGCAATCACGGCAATCGTTTCGGTTCGCCATACTTTTCATGACTCAATACAAGGAAGCTTCCTTCAAATTCTTGGCGTTGTTATCGGAGGCACGGTTGCTTTTGTTGCGATGAGGCTTGTTGGATTTAACTCCGTAGTAGTCATGTTTGCAATTTTTACCTGCTTTGTTACAGCACGGTTGTTGAAACTAGGTGAAGAAGGGGCTATCGCAATTGCCGTTACGGTGATTTTGGTAGTCGGTCCAAGCGTTACTGCTAGCACAATTGAGGAACGTTTTTTCGGTGTGCTACTCGGAGCGGCTCTCGCTACTTTCGCCTCATACTTCGTGCGAAAAGGTTCACCACAAGATCGTGCGCTGAAGGCCGGTATTGAGCAATCGTTCGCTTTGTCGGCATTGCTTCACGCAATCGCTAAGGCATTAACTGAAAATGACGGCACAGTTGATCCGAAAATTGCTAGTAAATGGTTGGCTCGCGCTGAATTCATTTCAAATGAAATTGATGAAATCAAAGCCAATGCTGAGTCAGCTTTGGCAGGTTCTGCCTGGTCCCCTGCAATTGATTATGCCGAAGCTAAAGCTGTTGTTGAACAAATTGAACTTACTGAAGCCACAGCTAGCACTGTTCTGAACATCTGCCGCGAGCTGGTACTCACTTCGGGAAGCTCACAGCAATTGCCAGCCTTGTTGGCGGCGGCCTTGGCTGGTGTCCTAAGCGCGACTGCGGAAGTGATCTCTGATCAGGCTGAAATTGCTGAAGACTTTCCTGCCGACGTGCAGCATGAAGACCTTGAAGATTGGCAAGACCAACGAACTAAAGCAATTAAAGAACTAAGGAATTTGGATGAAACTCAGCCACTTTTGATCGGTGGTTCGATCCTGCGAGATGCGGAAAAGATCACTGAAATCTTGAGTGAATAGAGAGTGCCGCTACTAAAAAGAAAAGACACCCGAAGGTGTCTTTTCTTTTTAGTAGCGGGGACAGGATTTGAACCTGTGACCTCTGGGTTATGAGCCCAGCGAGCTACCGAGCTGCTCCA
>JBIIAS010000093.1:0-4966 GCA_044239795.1 Candidatus Nanopelagicales bacterium
GGGCATCTGGGTCGCGAGGTTCGCGAGGTGCACGGGATTCGGCTTTTGCCACCTTAGATTTTGGCTTAACGCGCTTCTTGGCAGCAGTAGTTTTTGCTGCAGCATGGCGAGGCGATCCGGCTTTTGGCTTGGATTCGGTATCGCGGGCGCGGTCTCGTTCTAGCTTTCGGGCGCGCGGCTTTTTCTTAGGACTTGAGGGAGTGGACATTAAAACCTTCTTTGGGGAATGTTCTAACGGTAGGCGAGAAAGGGCGCAAAACCTAATCGTCACGGCGGTTTTCAAGGTTTTGTCACTGCCCAATGGGAGACTTACCTCATGGACGTTACCTCTTTAATTGTCATTGTCGTTGTCACTGCTCTTACTACCGCTGCCATTGTCGGACTGGTAGTGAGTCGAGCTATGAAGAATCAGGGTGGCCTATCCGCACAAGACATCCGCCAGCAAGTCGCGGATGCTGCGCGTGAACAGTACTTAACGACTGCACAAATGTTAGAAACATCAACTGAAGCCAGGTTGCAAACAACAACCGCATCAGTTGCTGAACAGTCAAGAGCGGCGTCTGCATCTATTCAGGAAATCATTAAGCCACTTGGCGAGAGTTTGAAAGCACTTGATGCAAAGGTTGGCGACTTAGAAACTAAGCGCGCTGATGCTTACGCTCGGCTAGATCAACAAGTAACTAGCACAACTGGTTTGCTTGATACTTTGCGCACCGAAACTACAAATCTTTCTAGCGCGCTGCGCCGCAACGATGCACGTGGTCGTTGGGGTGAACTTCAGTTACGTCGAATCATCGAAATGATTGGTATGTCCGAACACGTTTCGTTCGACGAACAAAAGCAGCAAGTTGGGGAAGGTTCGGGTCGACCTGACGTAACCATTCATCTACCAAACAATCGCGTACTTTACGTTGACAGTAAAGCTCCGATGAATTCATATCTTGATGCGATTAATGAAGTTGATGTTGATCGACGCAAAACATTATTTGATGCGCACGCCAACGCACTCAAAGGACATATCAAAGCACTTGCAAGTCGCAACTATGTTGACGATAAAGAATCACTTAACTACGTCATCATGTTTATTCCGACCGAATCCTCACTGGCTGCAGCATTCGAGGTTTATCCAAACTTGATTGAAGATGCAGCGCAAGCAAAAGTCGTGCTGACATCACCGACATCACTAGTGATCGCACTAAACACGATTGCGATGTTGTGGCAGGAAGACACTCAAGTTCGCAATGCGCAAGAAATGATTAAAGAGTCCGGTGACCTTTATGGTCGCTTAATTACATTCATTAATCACTTCAGCAAAGTTGGTGACAACTTAAAGCGATCCATGGATACCTACAACAACGCCGTCGGCTCTTTTGATCGCTCAGTTATGCCAAAGGCAAAAGCAGTTGAAGAACTTGGGCGCTTCACTGACGAGCTACCTAGTGCTGAAAAAGTTGAAGTTGATTTGCGTGAATCAAAGTATGCAACTCATGAGACACAATTAGGCCTCGTTTCTGACCCAGACGAAGAAACTGCTTAAACCTCTATCTCGGTGCCCAAAAACACGGGGTTATCGCTAGATCGGTGACTTAATACTGGGTTACTGATCGCAATCAAGATTGCGCACGTTAAGTTTTTCTTATGAACAAAGCACCTGCCAAGAGTGAGTCAGTAGAAAAGAATCAGCCGTCTAATCCTTTTGCTTTAACGGATGATTACTTAGGCGAGAAGTCAAAATTGCGAAAGAGTTTTGGCCGCAAGGAAGTTCTCTTTTTCTCTGTCTGTTCCGTTATTGGCTTGGACACCATCGGCGTTGTTGCCGCGGCTGGGCCTGAAGCGATCTCTTGGATGGCTGTTTTAGCAATCGTGTTCTTGATCCCGGCTTCTATGGTTATCGCGGAGTTAAGCTCCACCTTCACATCTCAAGGTGGGCCTTATCTTTGGGTTCGCCTGGCATTTGGAAGGCTGGCTGGCTCCATAACTGCAGTGATTAGTTGGCTAAAGAGTCCAATTTGGTTTGGTGGAATTCTGGCATTTGTGGCAGTTGCAGCGGCTGAGGCATTCTTTATGGCTGGCACCCAGATGTCGCAATTCTCGTTCTATAGATTTGCTCTTGCCTTCATATGGCTCGGGATCATTGCTTGCAATGTTTCATTCAAAGTTGGCAAGTGGGTGCCGATTCTAGGCGGCCTTTCGCGATTGATTTTGATTCCGTTCTTCACAATCACAGTCATTGTTTTCGGTATTGCAAATGGTTTACGTGGTGTTGCGTTTTCAGATTTCGGATTGAGTTTCGATGGACTACTAGCCACAATCGGAATCATTCTGTTTGCATTTCTTGGTTTAGAGAACGCCAGCGCTGCTAGTGATGAAATGACTCACGCTAAACGCGACTTACCTTACGCTGCGTTTAGAACGTCTGCTTTAGCAATGTTCCTTTATGGAATTCCAATCTTGGCAGTTCTTTTAGTGCTACCAATTGGGCAGGTAAATGGATTAACGGGATTCGTTGATGCCTTAAAGTCAGCCTTTACGGTTTATGGCGGAAGTATTGCTGAAGATGGAACTGTAGTTTTGAGTGGCGCAGGCATTTACCTTGGTGCGTTTGCCGGTGTTTTGATAATCATTGCTGTCTTTGCAGCGGGAGTTTCCTGGTTAATGTCAACTAACCGCAATCTTGCAATGGCCTGTTTTGATGGGTCTGGGCCACATTGGATTGCATTTAATAATCCGCGTTACGCAACTCCAGTTCGACTTAACAACATAACTGGCATTGTCGCGAGTGTGATTTTGATTTTGGGTTACCGCTTAAATGACGGTGACATTTCGAAATACTTTGGTGCTGCAGTTGGTTTTGCTATCGCAATGTCCTTGGTTAACTATCTTGCGATATTCCCAGCGTTCTGGATTCTTCGAGACAAATTCCCAGACACTAATCGTCAATACCGAGTTCCTGCACACCGCACAGTTTCAATCTGGCTAACCTCAGTAGTTGCATTCGGAATTATTCAATTGCTTGCACCTGGCTTTGGTGCCAGCTGGTTTAGCGATGAATACCGTCCTGCTGGTTGGATTGCAGACCAGGGCCGTACTTACTACCTTTCTCAATTGGCTGTGTTGCTTTTAGTGGTTCTGATTGCCGTTGGATTTTGGTGCATAGGTACTAGAAATCTGAATCTTGCACGTGCTGCTAGCAGCTCTGCAACCGCTCGTAAGCACGCAAAAGAGGAGCCTACAGCTGCTGCCGAATCGGTTATCGAAGCAAAAGAAGAGCCAGTATCCGATAAGTAGCCTTGGTTTGCCGTACGGTTACAACATGATCACATCTGTTGTTGAAGTAGCAAACGCTGAAGCCTTAGTCGCGAAATGCATAAGTGAGCTAAGCAATGAAGAAGTCGCTGCTGATTCACTTTTGCCTGATTGGTCTCGCGGACACGTCATCTCGCATTTAGCAAACAATGCCCGAGGGCTTTCAAATCTAATTGAGTGGACCTTGGGTGGCGTGCAAAAAGATATGTATGTCTCAGTTGAGCAACGCGGTATCGATATCGAAGAAGGCGCAAAGCGTCCAGGCAAAGAGATTGTTGCTGATTTTCTTGAGCAGTCAAAAATCTTTTCAGCCAATCTTGATCGCCTTATTGCAGGTCCGCTATTGAGTGAAGAAGTTGTTTTAGGAAATGGCTCACATGTTCATCCGCATGAGATAACTACTCTGCGTGAACGTGAGTTGTTGGTTCATCTCGTTGATTTGGGCCTTGGGTACAAAGCGAATGACTGGACTCTCGATTGGTCAGTTAAAACTCTCAAGAGTGTGAGCGCTGGAAAGCGCAAAGAGCGCGTTAACTTCCGATTACTAATTGCTGGTGATCACACTTGGACGATGGATCAAAACGGAATGACAGATATTTTTGGAACACCGCAGAGTCTGGCGGCTTGGCTAATGGGTCGCGAGCCTGATGACAAACTTGTGACTTCTGATGGTTCACCACTTGGCAAACCACCACTATGGCTTTAAAGTCGAAACAATGCCTAGGAAAGTGAGACATCATGTCTGAAGAGCAACCAACCATTACAGTTCGCGCCAATGGATCTTTACGCGTTAAAGGTGCAACCCTGATCGGTGCTGATGGAAATGTAATCAGCGACAAAGAAACTTTCTCACTATGTCGATGTGGTCATTCCAAAGATAAGCCGTTTTGCGATGGTGCTCACCGTGAAGCTGGGTTTGAAGATTCTGGCGAACACGCACCTGTCGAGTAATTGAGCTCGATGAATAATGGAGTTGCTTGAACTCAAAGGTCGCTGGAATGAAGTTCTTGATGAACTTGAATCCACTGATCGAATTGCCTGGCTAGCCTTCTTTGATGCCCGGCTAGCTGGCTTAAGTGACGGTGTACTAACTCTAGATTTTTCAGACGCTACAAAATTCCAAGATGGTCATGATTTGAAGAAGACGCTTCCTGCGAGCAGTCACAAATCTTTAATTGCTGCTATTGAAAAAGTAAATGGAATAACCCTTTCTCTTGAATTTAGTTGAGTCTGGTTTTGCCGTGGATCTCTTAAAGCGATTTGGCTTTCTAGTCACAACTTGTGCACTACTGGCTTCTTGCAGTTGGGCTCCAACAGATGAAGCGGCGACTGGAACTCCAGAGGCAAGTGTCTCGCCGACTTCTTCACCCAGTTCAAGTCCTACGCCAGAGCTTCGAACAATCTCGATTCTTTCCAGTGGCGATATCTTGTTGCACGAAAGATTGTGGGCGCAGGCTAAAAGAGATGGTGTTGATGGCAATTGGGATTTCTATCCCCAACTTGCAGACCTTGAGCCTGTCATCAGTTCCGCTGATTTAGCGTTGTGTCATCTTGAAACCCCGTTGGCCGAGCTTGGAAAAGACTACGAAGGGTTTCCGACCTTCAATGTCCCACCACAAATCACAGATGCCATTGCGAAACTCGGCTTTGATATGTGTGG
>JBIIAS010000094.1:0-4939 GCA_044239795.1 Candidatus Nanopelagicales bacterium
AAGAATACTTGCAACTAGTGTGGTGCTAATCGCCGAAGTAGAAGGGTAATTGCCTTGGAGCACATTGATCATGTGGTGATTGGTGCTGGCGCAATGGGTAGCGCTACTGCTTGGCAACTTGCCTTACAAGGTAAAGATGTGGCTCTTATCGAGCAGTTTGGGATTGCTCACGATAAAGGCAGCTCACACGGCGGAACCCGAATCTTTCGACTTTCTTACCGCACTCCCCTTTACACAGATCTAGCGGCTCGAGCACTTCCAGACTGGCGAGAACTAGAAGCAGATTCTGGTGAACATTTACTTGAGCAAAATGGTCAGCTAGATCATGGCTATAAGGAAGCAATCGATGAGATTGCAATCAGCTTAGATCGATTTGGTCGTAGCTACGAACGCATGGATGCGGCAGAAGCGCACAGCCGTTGGCCAGGTATGAATTTTGAAGACCATGTGCTTTATAGCCCTGATGGTGGTCGCTGTTTTGCAGACAAAACAGTAACTACTTTGATTAGGCGCACCCAAGAACTTGGTGGACAGGTTCACTTGAACTCACGCGTCTTATCGATTCAACTCGACGGTGATTACGTAATCGTAGAAACTGAATCAAAAACTTGGCGGACTCCATCGTTAGTGGTTGCTGCTGGTGGTTGGGTTGAAAAACTAATTGGGAACCTTGTTGATCTTCCCAAGTTGATTGTTGATGCTGGCCAACCAGCTCACTTTCAACCAATCCCTGGCTTAGAGTCAGAATCCCTGTGGCCAAGTTTCTTGCACCACGGCGCTAATGGCCGCGGTGGCTCCCCCCTTGAGGCAAGCGCTTATGGGCTCTACACCCCTGGCGAAGGGTTCAAGGTTGGAACTTGGAGTGATCGCGAGTCCATTGATCCGGACAATCGAGACTTTGAAATCAGTCAGAAGCACCTTGCAGAAATGAAAGAGTATGTTTCACATTGGTTCCCAGGTTTGGATTTGGATTCGGCAAAGGCAACTACTTGCCTATTCACAAATACTCCCGAAGAAGATTTCATTTTGGATCGGCGCGGACCAATTACTATTTGCTCGCCTTGTTCCGGTCACGGATTTAAGTTTGTGCCAACAATCGGAAAGATAACTGCTGAGTTAGCTTTGGGTGGGCACCAAACAACGCCGCAATGGCGTTTACCTAGCTAGTGGCGAGTATGTCCGTCACCAACTACAACATAAGTTGAAGTTGTTAGTTCTTGAAGACCCATCGGACCTCGAGCATGGAGTTTCTGAGTCGAGATGCCGATCTCGGCCCCAAAGCCAAATTCACCACCGTCAGTGAATCGCGTTGATGCATTCACCATCACAACTGCTGAATCCAGCTCTGAAGTGAATCTCGAAATCGCAAAATCATCTGTTGCAACGATGGCTTCAGTGTGACCGGTAGACCATTTTTGAATGTGAGTTAGAGCCTCATCTATGTCAGATACGACTTTTGCAGCAATGTCGAGTGAGTAGTACTCATCTGACCAATCTGAATCTGTCGCCTGTTTAAACGATGTTCCGGCATTAGCCGCGTATTCAGCCACTGAATCATCGCCGTGAATAGTGACTCCTTCAGATTTGAATGCTTGCATCAACTCCGGAACGAACTCTGCTGCAATTGCACTATGAATCAGAATGGTTTCCGCTGCATTGCAAACACTCACCCGCTGCACTTTTGAATTGATAGCGATTGAAATGGCTTTAGCAAAATCTGCTGATTTATCGATGTAAACATGGCAGTTGCCAACGCCGGTTTCAATCACTGGAACAACTGATTCAGTTACTACGCGCTCAATCAAAGCGCTGCCTCCGCGAGGAATCACAACGTCAATCAGTCCTCTGGCTTTCAAAAGCTCAGCAACTGACTCATGAGATTCAGCTGAAACTAACTGAATTGCATTCGCTGGAATGTCAGATTTCGAAAGTGCTGCCTGCATAATCTCAACAAGTTTTGTATTGGTGTTGAATGCTGATGCAGACCCGCGAAGCAATGCACAGTTTCCGCTCTTGAGCGTCAGTCCTGCGGTATCTACTGTGACATTAGGTCGGGCTTCGTAGATGGCAGCTACTACTCCAAATGGGACACGACGCTGTGTGATGTGCAGACCAGATGGAACATCAAACTCTCGAATAGTTTCACCAACAGGATCAGGAAGTTTTGAAATGTCGATTAAGCCATCGGCTAGCGACTTGATTCGATTCTGATCCAAAGTGAGTCGATCGATAATCGCTGCATCTACCTTCGCATCAATTGCTGATTGCACGTCTAACTTATTTGCAGCAATAACTTCAGCAGAGTTTTCGAGCAATGCTTGAGCCATCAAGTTAAGTGCGGCATCTTTTTGAGCGCGAGTGCAATTAGCCAGTGATCTTGCTGCCAATCGCGCTGCCTCAGCTAGTTCTAAGATTTCAGTTTTTGCAGAACTCATCACAACACCACCATGTCATCCCTGTGAATAATTTCCCGATCAAATCCTGTGCCAAATTCTTGCAAAAGATCAGCAGTCCGCTTTCCGATCATGCCTGGCAGTTCATCAGAATCAAAAGACACTATGCCCCGCGCGAGAACCTTGCCACTTGGGTCACAAACATCTACTGGATCACCTGCCGAAAACATCCCCTGGATCGACACGACTCCTGCTGGCAACAACGAAAGTCGTTTGTCTACAACTGCAGTGACCGCACCTTCATCAATAACAATGGATCCTTGTGACGTTGTCGCATAAGTCAACCAAAGTAGTCGGGTTGGAATCTTTGAATCAGCAGCGGTGAATAAGGTTCCAACTTCAGAGCCAGCAAGCACAGACTCTGCCAGATCTGCAGAGGTAACGACAGTAGGAATACCCGCAGCGGTTGCAATCCGTGCAGCTTCTACTTTGGTTGTCATTCCTCCCAGTCCAACACCAGCCGAGCCGGTGCCACCAATTTGCACATCAGCAATGTCATTCATCGATGCAACGTGTGAGATTAGTTTGCTACCCAGTAACTCTGGTGGACCATCGAAAAGCCCTGGGACATCAGATAGCAGAATCAAAGCATCGGCCTGCACAACTTGAGCTACAAGTGCAGCTAGTCGATCATTGTCACCAAATCGAATTTCATCGGTTGCTACCGTGTCATTTTCGTTAACGATTGGAAGAATTCCAAGTTCCAATAAGCGATTCAAACCCCGCTGGGCATTTCGGTAATTTGCTCGGCGCAAGACATCTGCAGCAGTTAAGAGCACTTGCCCTACCGTTATTTCAAATTTACTGAAGGCTGCGGCGTATTGCGAAACTAAAAGTGATTGTCCGACACTGGCCGCCGCCTGTTGGGTTGCAACGTCTGATGGACGTGAATTCAATCCAAGTGGTGCTAGCCCAGCTGCAATTGCACCGCTGGAGACCAAAATAATTTGAGTCCCAGCCAAGCGCTTTTCGGCAATTACTTTTACTAAGGCATTCACACGTTCAACATCAATGCCACCTGATCTGGTGGTCAGTGATGACGAGCCAACTTTGACGACAATGCGCCTGGCTCTTGTTATCTCAGTTCGATTGACCGTCATCTAGGTCTCCATCAAAATCTTCGATGATCAGTGCATCAACCATCTCACCAACAGTTTCCTCAGGTTCCCCGGTTCCGTACTGGCGAATTCGGTGGATCGCAAGGCGTTCTTCTGCACTAAGTCGGCGCTTGTCATACAAACGCTGATCGGTACCGCGTGGACCTTGATGTAAGTCCCCTGCAGTTGGCGCCCAATCAAACACAACAGCGCTTGGGCCTTCACCGATGACAACTTCGTCGCCAGCTACTGCGCCGGCTTTAGCCAATTCAAGTTCGATTCCTGCTCTAGCCAAACGATCTGCCAAGTACCCAACGGCTTCATCGTTGGCAAAATCGGTTTGGTGAATCCAACGCTCTGGTCGTTCGCCAACAACGCGGTATCGAATAGTTTCGGCTCCCGACTTTTCGGCGGTGACTGTGAATCCAGAGTCATCTACTGATTTAGGTGTGACGATAACGCGTGGTCTATTCTCAGCGGCAAAGATTGCTTCAGCGCGTGAGGCTTTAACAATCTCAGCTAGTGCGAATCCAAGTTCCCTAAGCCCTTCATGGCTAACCGCTGATACTAAGAAAACTTGATAGCCACGCTCATGTAAATCAGGAAGCACAAACTCAGCAAGTTCGCGGCCTTCTGGAATATCAATCTTGTTTAGAACAACTACGCGTGGTCGATCTTCCAAGCCGCCGTATTGCTTTAATTCATTCTCGATTACATCTAGGTCTGTTAATGGGTCGCGATTAGGTTCTAGAGTTGCGCAGTCCAGTACGTGCACAAGAGCGGCACAGCGCTCAATGTGACGAAGGAATTCCAGACCAAGACCTTTACCTTCACTTGCGCCTGGAATCAGGCCGGGAACGTCTGCCATTGTGAAAATCATTTCGCCCGAGCGAACTACACCAAGGTTTGGTTCCAATGTGGTGAATGGGTAATCAGCAATTTTTGGTCGAGCTGCTGACATGGCTGCAATTAAGGATGACTTTCCAGCGCTTGGGTATCCAACTAGGCCAACATCAGCCACAGTCTTAAGTTCAAGAACGACATCGCGAGTGACGCCCTTCTCACCAAGAAGTGCAAAGCCTGGAGCTTTGCGCTTTGTTGAGGCCAGCGCTGCGTTACCAAGCCCACCGCGGCCACCAGCAGCAATTACGTAACGAGTGCCAATGCCCAACATGTCCGTCAAGACTGTGCCGTCAGTAAGTGAAACTACAGTTCCTTCCGGAACTGCTAATTCAAGATGTTCGCCATACGCACCATTGCGATGATCGCCTTGTCCAGGCTTGCCATTACCGGCGCTGCGATGCGGACTGCGATGGAAATCAAGAAGAGTTGTAACGGATGGATCAACAACTAGAACTACGTCGCCACCATTGCCGCCATTGCCGCCAT
>JBIIAS010000095.1:0-4906 GCA_044239795.1 Candidatus Nanopelagicales bacterium
TGCTGCTGGAATCGCCCTTTACGAATTGGCAAAAATTCGTCATCCGTAAGTGATTCACATTTAATTTGTTAACATCGAATTAATGGATTCCTCAGCGCAAGTAATTATCGCGAACTTAACTTCGCCATCTGTTTTGGCATTTGCGCTTGGCTTGCTCGCAGTTTTGGTCAAAGGTGACTTGCGTCTACCAGATCCGATTTACCAGGGTCTATCGATTTATCTTTTGCTCGGTATCGGCATCAAGGGTGGTGTTTCGCTTCGCCAGTCGGAGTTAAGCGATGTAGCAATTCCAGCACTTGCCACAATCATTCTTGGTTTGTTAATTCCAGTCTTAGCTTTTTTCTTTTCGGGAAAGCTAACGAAGTTAAGTGAAGTCGATCGCGGCGCGCTTGCTGCGCATTACGGTTCCACATCGCTGGTTACTTTTACCGCAGCGTTAGTTTTCCTTGATCAGTCCTCAATTCAATATGAAGGATTTGTAACGACACTTCTAGCATTGCTAGAAATCCCAGGCATCATTGTTGGTTTGATGCTCGGCTCTCGTCACCTCAAGCGAGATGTTTCATGGGGTGAATCTCTGCAAGAAATTTTCTCCAGCCGCTCAATCTTGTTGCTGGTAGGCGGTCTTATTTTAGGTTTTGCCACTGGAACTGTGGGATACGCAAAGATTGAACCGTTCTTTGGCGCACTGTTTATCGGCATGCTCACTTTGTTCTTATTAGAAATGGGAACTCTAGCTGGACGCCGTATGCGCGATGTTAAGTCCGCTGGCGCTGGGCTAATTGTTTTTGCTATTGCGTTCCCAATTGGCTCGGGAATTCTGGGTGTGGTCTTTGGTTACGCTTCAGGTTTGTCAATGGGTGGTGCTGCCGTACTTGGAGTCCTAGCGGCCAGTGCTTCATACATTGCTGCACCGGCAGCAGTCAGACTTGCGCTTCCAGAGGCAAACCCAGGAATCTACTTAGCAGCAAGCTTGGGAATCACCTTCCCGTTTAACTTAACGATCGGTATTCCACTTATCGTCTTAGTGGCACAGTCACTCGAAGGAATGGTTGGATAAACATGTCAGAGTTAACCACCGTCTCATTGGTAACGATCGTTGCTGAGACAGCATTGAAATCCCGCCTAGCTAAAGACTTAAATCACCTGGGTGCCTCCGGCTACACGGTGGTTGCAGCCAACGGCGAAGGGCCAAAAAATCGTCGTGCTGGCGATGTAGATGGTGGAAATGTAATGATTCAGTGCCTTGCATCTCGCGAGTTGAGCATAAAGATTATGAACCACTTAGAAGCCGAATACTTTGAAAATTATGCAGTTGTTGCTTGGGTCAGTGCGGCTGAAGTGATTCGTAAAGAGCGCTATTCATAGGCGCATTTTTGCTTCAAGGATTTATGCACTAATCTTTGAAACTGGTGATCTTACTTAGGTGAGTTTCCCGGCCTCCTTAGCTCAGTGGTAGAGCGTCGCTCTTGTAAAGCGAATGTCATCCGTTCAAATCGGATAGGGGGCTCCAGTTATTTCTAGGCAGTTATCGAAACTTTTTTACCTTTAGGTTTAATCAGTTCCTGCACAATAGCGATTCCAACTAAAACAATTAGCGCACCAACTGGTTCGTACCAATGAAGCTTTTCTTTCAGCAAGATCACGCCAGCAAGAGTTGAAACCACCGGGATTGAATAAGTAACCGTTGACATGGCAATTGCGCCAGCACGCTTAACAATTACAAATCCAATTACTAATGCAACTCCGGTGCCTAGTACTCCAAGAGCTGTAATAGCCAAGATGCCAGTTATCGGCCACGAAGTGATTTCATGAGGTGAAGCGATGGCAAATATTGCACAGATAGACGCGCCAATTGTTAGTTGTGTTGCCACTGCGCTAATCGGATCAAGATTAAGTGGCGTTATGTGCTTGCGAGTCCAAATTGCAGAGAAGGCATAACCAATTGTGCAAAGTGCACACGCAATGTAGGCAAACCAGTTGGATTGAAAGTTAACGTCCCAGACACCAAGTAAAACGAGCAAACCCAAGAATCCCAAAAGTAGGCCACCAACTCGAAATGGATTCAGTTTTTCCTCGGGCAACATAAGTACTGCCAAAATTGCAGTCCACAGAGGCATCGTCGAATTCAGGAGACCAGCAGCTATCGAAGATATGTAATGAATTGCCCATGCGAAAATTGTGAATGGAATTACTTGAGCCATAACCGTTATCAACGCAAGGTGCTTTATTGCTGGGCCTTTGACAATTAACTTTCGCCTAGTTCCAATGACGATAGCTATTAGGGCTAAAGCACCTAAGGCCATGCGTGCAAATGTTTGCTCATAAGGGTCTAAAAAACTGCTTGCGACCTTAATGAAGAAAAATGAAAATCCCCAGATCGTTGTAAGTGTTAGCCAAAGAGCTAGCCAACTCTTAGTCGGAGCGGTAGAGGAAGTCACCTGCCAATCATGGCGTAGGTCTTCATACCACTTCGCGTGACACCCCGAGGTGGGGGGTGACAGTGAATTGAGAGGGTCAAGGTTTAGCATTAGTAACGTGAATGAAGTCGCGCGCGCCCTCTCTGCTGATAACTCTGGTGTACTTCCAGAGCGGGATCAGCAGGTCCTAGAATTCGAACGCCAATGGTGGAAATTTGCCGGTGCAAAAGAACAGGCAATCCGTGAACAGTTCGACATGTCAGCGACTCGTTACTACCAAGTCTTGAACGCTCTTATTGATCAACCAGAAGCTCTGGCGTTTGACCCAATGTTGGTTAAGCGCCTCCAGCGTATGCGCGCTGCTCGCCAAAGAGCACGCTCTGCTCGTCGCCTGGGTATCGAACTAAAGAATTAGGTTGTTGCCATGTCTGGCCCACAAACCTTTAATCAAAGAGTAACTTTCCCGCTCGTGGTAATTCTTGCCACAATTGGTGGCCTGTTTCTAATTGGTACCCGATTGATGGGTATTGACCCAACACCTGTGGCGGACGAGCCAAGTGCAGAGGTAAGCGCTCCAGCACTGCCAACAAATCCAGTTGTTGCTCCAAGCGGTGATGCATCAGTTGACCCCAATCTCGATGCAAATGGTCGCCTGCCAGTAATCGTTTTGAACGGAACAGAGACTGCAGGGCTGGCAAAGTCCATGAGCGATGACTTACATGATGCTGATTGGGTTATTGAAGAAACGGGTAACTGGACTGGGGAACCATTACTGGAGACCACAATTTTTTACCCTGTTGATGGCTTTAGCTCTGCTGAGGAGCTAGCTATTCAAACTGGCGGCACCCCAGTTGAAGCAACTCCAGACATGAGTCAGACCGCGTTAACTTTGGTAATTATTCAATAACCACCTGCTCGGTATCAGCACTTGATACGTGGGATTGCTTTTTTCTCTCACACTGGTACAGTTTTTCCACGGACGCGGAAACGCTCCAAAAAACTGAATACACCTCATCCAGAGGGGCAGAGGGAACGGCCCGTTGAAGCCCCGGCAACCACCGCAGAACCGTTAAGGCCTTGCGACCCGGTGCCAATTCCGACTAAAAACAGTTTGCTGTTTTTAGTACAGATGACGAAAGGCTTCCAGCTCAATGTCTGTAACACTCGAAAGAATCGATACTGCGCCATTTGGTGCAGCAACCCATCTTGTCTGTCGTGCTTGTGGTGCTCATGCAAAACTTGGCGCGGACTACTCCTGTTGGGAATGTTTTGGCCCACTTGAAGTTGCATATGACTTTGGAACAGTAACGAGAGAACAGATCCAATCGGGTCCGTTCTCTTTGTGGCGTTATGCACCACTTTTGCCGGTTCCAGCAAATATTGCTCAGTCTCGCAACCTTGCACCTGGAATGACCAGACTGCATCGCGCTGACAACTTGGCAAAAGCCCTGGGTATCACCGGAACTCTTTGGGTGAAGGATGACAGCGGAAACCCAACTCACTCATTCAAGGATCGAGTAGTTGCAGTAGCACAAAGTGCGGGCATTCAACTTGGCTTCAATACTTTGGCTTGTGCTTCAACTGGCAACCTTGCGCATGCGGTAGCTGCAGCTGCAGCACGTGCAGGTCAAAAGTCGGTTGTGTTAGTTCCTTCTAATTTGGAACAACACAAGATCCAAGCAACTGCTGCTTACAACGGTCATGTAATTGGAATCGAAGGAAACTACGATGATGTTAACCGCCTTTGCGGCGAACTAATCGGCGAAGAAGTTTCATCAAACTGGGGCTTCGTAAACGTAAACCTTCGACCGTACTACGCCGAAGGATCCAAAACTGTTGGCTATGAAATCGCTGAACAACTTGGCTGGAGACTTCCAGACCAGGTTGTGATCCCAGTTGCATCTGGCGCATTGCTTACCAAGGTCGATAAAGGCTGGCGTGAATTTGTGGAACTTAGTTTGGTTGAAAGTAAACCATGGCGAGTGTTTGGTGCGCAAGCAACCGGTTGTAATCCAGTTTCGACTGCGTGGGCAGAAGGCAACGAAGTTGTGCGCCCAGTCAAGCCAGACACCATCGCTAAATCATTAGCGATTGGAAATCCAGCGGATGGCCCGTATGCATTAGATGCAGTGCGTCGCACTAATGGCGCTATTGGCGATGTGACCGATGCCGAAGTAGTCGAAGGTATTCGCCTGCTTGCTGAATGCGAAGGCATCTTTGGTGAGACTTCAGGTGGAGTAACAGTTGCGGTAACTCGCAAACTACTTGCCCAAGGATTGCTTGACCCAACTGCCGAGACCGTGATTGTTAATACTGGTGAGGGCTTAAAAACTCTTGATGCTGTGGCAACCGGAAATGGTTTCTCAGCAACAATTTCTCCAAATGTTGAATCCGTTGCAAAAGTTATTGAAGGTGCCTGATGAGCGTTACAGTCCGAATCCCAACAATCCTGCGGGCTTATGTGTCTGATCAATCAACCGTTGAGA
>JBIIAS010000096.1:0-4900 GCA_044239795.1 Candidatus Nanopelagicales bacterium
CTGCGCCCTTGATTACGTCGTATACAGCTACGTCAACGCGCTTCAACATGGATGTCAAGATGATGTCCTTGTATTCAGCAAGTGCTGGAACTGTGTACTGATCAGAGTCAACACCGATTGCCCATACTGTTGCTCCGCCATCAGCAGCAGCCTTTACAGACTGGAACATACCTAGACCGGAACCACCAGCAGCAGCGTAGACAACGTCTGCACCATTGTCGATCATGCCATCAGTTGCAGTCTTAGCCTTTTCAGGCACGTTCCATGCTGTGTTGTCGCCTGCAGCACCCATGTACTTGGATTCAATCTTGATGTCTGGGTTAACAGACTTCGCACCTTCGATGTAACCAGCTTCAAAAGCCTTGATTAGATCGATTTCCATGCCACCGATGAAGCCAATAGTGCCTGACTTCGATGCAGTTGCTGCGATAACACCTGTTAGGTATGAACCCTGCTCTGCAGCAAAGATCAATGAACCTACGTTTGGTGATTCAACAACTGAGTCAACGATTGCGAAAGTTGTATCTGGGAATTTGGTAGCAACTGCAGCAAGTGCTGTGCTGTATGCGAATCCAACTGCGATAACTGGGTTGTATCCACCCTCAGCAAGAAGGGTTAGAAGTTCTTCACGAGCTGCATCAGTTGCACCTGCTCCTGAGTTAACTTCCTTGATTTCAACACCAAGGTCTGTCTGAGCCTTTGAAAGTCCGGCGAATGCAGCGTCGTTGAACGAGCCGTCACCCTTACCGTCTTGGTCATAGGCCATACCGACTTTAACGGCTGCTGCTGCTGGCTCTGATGGAGCTGCAGTTGTAGCAGTTTCGCCACTTGATCCACAAGCTGCAAGCGCCAATGACGCTACAGCCAGGATTGAGGCAAGTTTTACACCCTTCAACACGGAGGGCTCCTCTCTAAAAAACACTGCGACATTCGCAATATCTATAGAAAGTGTACGTTGCCGTGTTTTTTACTGCGCGTTCGGTGTGCTTGTTAAGAAAACTGTCATCAATCTGTAATCGAACAAGCCGACATTTCGTCACATTTGTCACACTGATAACAAAACCCAGATCCAAACACATGTTTTTGTAGCGCTCAAGTTATTGTGAGCACGTGCGCAAACTTATTACTGAACACCCACTGATCTCCCACAAGCTAACAGCTCTGCGAGATGAACGGACAGATTCACCGACCTTCCGTCGTTTAGCCGACGAATTGGTAATGCTGCTCGCATACGAAGCAACTCGATCGATTCGAGTTGAAGCAGTCACGGTTCAAACTCCAGTTGCAGCTGCCCAAGGCGTTCGTCTTGCCGCGCCGACCCCAGTTGTGATTCCAATCTTGCGTGCAGGTCTAGGAATGCTCGATGGCATGACAAGACTTTTGCCTACCGCTGAAGTTGGATTCCTAGGCATGGTTCGGGATCACGACACATTGCAACCAACTACTTATGCTGATCGCATTCCGGGCGACTTAAAGGGTCGACAAGTTTTCTTACTTGATCCAATGTTGGCAACTGGTGGAACCTTAATTGCAGCGATTGATTTGATGCTAGAGCGCGGGGCAAATCAAATCACTGCGATCTGCTTGCTATCTGCGCCAGAAGGTATTGCAGCAGTTGAAGCAGCTCTTGCTGGTCGCGATGTTGACGTCACATTAGTAACTGCAGCAGTTGATGAGAAGTTAAACGAAAAGGGTTACATCGTTCCAGGACTTGGCGATGCTGGCGATCGTTTATTCGGTGTTGTTTAGCCAATATCTAAATATGCAGTTATTCCCGTAACGCGAGAGAATAAGACTGTGAGCGAGATCATTACCGACGTATTAGTTGTAGGAGCTGGACCTGCGGGTTCTTCAGCGGCAACATATGCAGCGCGCGCTGGTCGCCAAGTTGTATTGATCGATTCCGCAGTTTTCCCGCGCGATAAACCGTGTGGCGACGGGCTAACTCCCCGCGCAATTGCGGAATTGAATGCAATTGGATTAAGCGATTGGTTATCGGGTCGGGCTCGCAATCTAGGTCTACGTGCCGCGGGATTCGGCCAAGAGTTGTTGCTGCCTTGGCCAGGCGGATCTCTACCTTCGTATGGTGGCGCTGCACCGCGTATGGAACTTGATGAACAAATCATGTTGATTGCCAAAGCTGCAGGCGCAACTGTGCTTGAAGGTCACAGCGCAACTGATGTTGTGATGAATGCTGGCGCGATTAAATCTGTGATTGTAAAAACAGAAACTGGAACTGTAACTATCAATGCAAACTCCGTGATCCTTGCCGATGGTGCACGTTCTCAACTTGGTCGCAAACTTGGTCGTGAATGGCATCGCGATACTGCTTACGGCGTAGCAGCGCGCGGCTACATAAAGAGTGAACGTCATGATGACCCATGGATTTCTTCGCACTTGGAATTACGCGGTGATAAGAATGAAATTCTTTCTGGTTACGGATGGATCTTCCCGCTAGCAAACGGAGAAGTAAATGTTGGCGTTGGAACTCTTGCAACAAACAAGCGTCCTGCTGATGTAAATCTTCGCGCATTGATGAATACGTATGCAGATCAACAGCGCGAAGACTGGAAACTTTCTGGCGATATTCGAATGCCTTGGTCATTCCTGTTGCCAATGGGTGGCGCGGTTTCGGGAATCGCTGGCAAGAACTTTATGTTTATTGGTGACGCTGCGGGTTGTGTTAATCCACTTAATGGTGAAGGCATCGATTATGGATTAGAAACCGGTCGCCTTGCAGCGCAAATGTTAGAAACCGAAACTGATTTCACGGTTGCCTGGCCAGCAGAATTGCGAACTCATTACGGCTACGCATTCTCGATCGCTCGACGTCTAGCTGGTTTGCTAACTGTTCCTGGGTTATTGCCAAAAGCTGGACCAGTTGGAATGCGTTCGCGCACAATCATGAAACTTGCGCTGCGCGTCATGGGTAACTTGGTTACAGAAGAAGATTCCGATGCGCTGGCCAGAGTGTGGCGAACCGCCGGAAGGTTGTCAGTTAAGTTTGACGATCGCGTGCCGTTTCCAGCAGCGGATGTACGGGTTTAGCTTTTGTTGTTTCTGCGACGGTGATTTAAGATCGCAAAAACTCCGAGTGAAATCGGAATTATTCCAACGAAGAAACCGTTTCCATCACTCAAGCTGAACCAAAGCAAAATACCAGAAATTATTGAAATAACTCCAAATAAGTTGGTGACTATTTTGGCTTTAGAGCTTCTCAACCAAGATGCAACAAATGCAGTTACCCCGGATGTGTAGACGGCCAAAAGCATGAGGGATACCAGCAGTGCGAGACTTTCCATTTGGATTTCCTTCCCTACCCCGTAGTGCCAGATTAGACCATGAGTTAGTTGATTTGGCGGAGAGTGGAGGAACCGTCTGGTCGCCACTCCGATTGCAAGTGATTGCCAACAATCACGCAATCGGCTCCTCCCAAATCCTCACTCGTCTAATTCCGGACAGACAAAGACCCCCACCCGAAAGGGTGAGGGTCTTTTGTCTGCGGAGACGAGAGGAACCATCGCTTGCTGGCGCAAGCTCTTCCCAAATCCTCACTCGTCTAATTCCGGACAGACAAAAACCCCCACCCGAAAGGGTGAGGGTCTTTTGTCTGCGGAGACGAGAGGATTTGAACCTCCGAAGGATTTGACTCCTTACCTCATTAGCAGTGAGGCGCACTCGACCGGACTATGCGACGTCTCCTCGAACCTTTAGATTAACTGGTTTTAGGGGCTTTGGCGAAAATCCGAGGTTGTGCCAATTGCAACTGCCCGCAAAGATTGGGTCATGTCTAAATTCGGTGTTTCTTCGTCAGTAGCCAACCTAAAGCGTGTGGCAGTTCGCCCACCTACTCGTGATGCGGATTACCAAGGCGCGCATTGGCTGGGAGCCCCAGAGCAACTTGATTTAGATGCGCTTCAAGCTGACCATGCAGCTTTTGTAAAACTACTTCAGGACCTTGGTTGTGAAGTTGATGTCCTTCCAGAAGCACCAGGCCAAGCCGATGCTTGCTTTGTCTATGACCCAGCTTTCACGACACCAACTGGCGTCATCCAGTTACAAGGTGCAAAAGAAGCGCGCGTTAAAGAGCCAGCGATGTTGGCCGGTGACATTAATGCACTTGGCATGCCAACCGTTGGAGTCTTGATTGGCGATGCAACT
Source organism: Candidatus Nanopelagicales bacterium (assembly GCA_044239795.1). Classification (GTDB taxonomy): domain Bacteria; phylum Actinomycetota; class Actinomycetes; order S36-B12; family UBA5976; genus UBA5976. Next base: position 4,162 of record JBIIAS010000096.1, read on the forward strand.
GCAGACGGCGGCGATATGTTTTGGTTAGACGACAAAACTGTTGCAATTGGTCGCACCTACCGCACAAACGAAGCTGGCGAAAAACAACTGCGTGAGATTTTTGCAGCCGAAGGCATTGACGCACTTTCATTCCATATGCCACACGCAATGGGTCCAGAATATTGTTTGCACTTAATGAGCGTTATCTCACCGATTCGTGATGACTTAGCTGTCGTTTACGAACGTGAAGCCCCAGTTACTTTGTTGCAAGAACTTGCTAAGCGTGGAATCAAAACCATCTCAGTTCCTGACGAAGAATATATGTCGCTCGCATGCAATGTGTTAGCAGTCCGTCCAGGTGTTGCTGTGATGCCATCGGGCAATCCAATTACGGCGCAGTTGCTTCGCGACGCTGGAGTTGAAGTTCACATTTACAAAGCTGATGTAATCAACCGTGGTGAAGGTGGACCTACTTGTTTGACGCGTCCGCTATGGAGAGAGTTGTAAGAATCGGTTTGAGTGACTGCAAGTCGCTTACGCAAAACCTTCTTTGTTAAAACGCTCCGCTCGCGTCCCCAATTTCAGTATGCAGATCCTGCGGATCAGCATGAAATCTGGGGACCGACGCTCACTCCGTAGTTTTTCCTCAGAAGTTTTCCGCAAACGACTTTTCTTTTCGCTCGCACAATTACGGGCACCATATCTCCCGAGCCGAAGAACAAAAGAAGGCCCCCGTTGGGGGGCCTTCTTTTTTCTGCGG
>JBIIAS010000097.1:0-4894 GCA_044239795.1 Candidatus Nanopelagicales bacterium
GTTTGATCTTTACGGCCACGAGTTTTATTTCTCCTGATAATTGGTGTGACATAAAACCGTTGTTGCAGCGGGGGCGCAACTAGTTAATGTCTATGAATCCAACAAGGTTGCGGGTAGAGGGCCGGCTTCCAAGTCGGGATTACTTGATAAATCATGCCAGACAAGGCAAAAATCAGGAAATTGAGGGAATTCCTCAGTAATTAGAGGTTATTTGTTGATTTAAACTGGAACTATGTTTCCCAAGGTTTCTGTGACTGATTCAGCGGTCGTTATTGAGTTTTCCACCTGGGACAAGTTTCTAAATGCCTCCCGCAAGGACATAACAATCCCCCTTGAGCACATTGTCTCGATTGATACCGGGTCAGAAATCCTGAAGGAATGTAAAGGCTTTCGGTCCCCGGGTACATACACGTTTTCTCAAACTTATGGATTTGGTGTGATCGCTGGAACTTATCGTGAGCGCCATGGTGTGAAACATTTTTGGAATGTTCGAGCAAAGCTTGCTGACCATACAATTCGATTTAACTTACTTGGAAATGAATTCGACTCAGTTGTGATTCAAGTCGAAGACCCCAAAGTTATTTCAGAAAGTCTTGCAGTTTCTATTGCCTGAGATTTCTATTTTAAGAAATCTCTGAAAGCACTCGGTATCTCAGTAAGCGTTGCACTTGGTGCTTCGTATTCAATTCCTGAATCTTGAGCAGCTCGCTTAGCTGGATTGCCAGATTTCTTAGCACCCTTACCTGGCTTTTGAACTTTCTTTTGTTGCGGACGCACACCTGGCATCCCTGGCATCGGTGGCATTCCTGGAACTGAGCCACCCTTTGCCATTTGCTTCATCATTTTTTGCGCAACAACAAATCGGTCCATCAAAGTATTTACGTCACTAACCTGCATGCCTGAACCTTTTGCGATGCGGGCGCGACGTGAACCGTTTAGCAACTTTGGATCTTCGCGTTCAGCAGGTGTCATTGACGAAATAATTGCTTCGACGCGATCAATTTCGCGCTCGTCAACATTTTCGATCTGCTTCTTCATTTCTGCCATACCCGGCAACATGCCAAGCATTTTTGTCATTGAACCCATCTTGCGTAGCTGTTGCATCTGCAACATGAAGTCCGTCAGTGTGAAGTCTTCGCCGTCTTTAACTTTCTTCGCAAACTTTTCAGTTTGATCTTTATCAAGAGTTTGCTCTGCCTGCTCAATCAGAGTTAGCAAGTCACCCATGTCCAAAATTCTGGAAGCCATGCGATCTGGGTGGAAGACTTCAAAGTCCGTTAACTTCTCACCTGTTGACGCAAACATGATCGGCTTACCAGTGATGGTTGCAACTGAAAGCGCCGCGCCACCTCGAGCATCACCATCAAGTTTTGTTAGGACAACTGCATCAATACCAATGTCGCGAGCAAATGTCTCGGCGGTGTTGACCGCATCTTGACCAGTCATTGCGTCGATTACTAGCAGAGTTTCATCTGGCTTCGCTTCAGCCTTAACTTTTGCGAGCTGATCCATTAACTCGCTATCAATGGAAAGACGTCCTGCGGTATCGACAATCACAACATCATGAAGTTTGTCTTTAGCAAACTTCATTGCTTCCCGAGTTACCTTAACTGGGTCGCCAATGCCATTACCTGGTTCAGGGGCGAAAACAACTGTGTTTGATTGCTCACCGACAATCTTCAATTGATCAACTGCATTTGGTCGCTGCAAGTCAGCTGCGACCAACATTGGTTGATGACCTTGTGTTCTCAAATGTGCAGCAAGTTTTCCAGCAAGTGTGGTTTTACCAGCACCTTGTAGACCAGCAAGCAAAATAACGGTCGGAGGATTCTTTGCAAGCTTTAGTCGCCTGGTTTCGCCACCCAGAATGCCAATCAATTCTTCATTAACAATCTTGATGATTTGCTGTGCTGGGTTTAGGGCTGCGGATACTTCAGAACCGAGTGCCCGCTCCTTGATTCGAGCACAAAACTCGCGTACAACTGGAAGTGCAACGTCAGCATCAAGCAGTGCGATGCGAATTTCTCTTACAGTCTCGTCGATGTCGTTTTCGGTTAACCGTCCCTTGCCGCGCAACTGCTTAAAGGTGGCGCCTAAGCGATCTGACAAGGATGCGAACATGCTCAAAGTCTAATCCGTAGGCTTAGGTCCATGAGATCTGTAGCCGGAACCGAACTTTCGCGGGAACAATACTTAATTCACTTAAATGCTGACTACCAATTACTGGCAGCGGCAATACCCGAAACTCCGGTTGACGTGCCCAATTGTCCAGGTTGGTCAACCAAGGACTTAGCCAAACACATGGCACACGTCTACCTTGGCCAAGCATATGTTGTTGAAAACGGTAGCCAGGCTGAAAACAAAGAGCACTTGGCCCCTTATCCCCGCACCGAAGACTTCATGGAATTCATGTCTTGGGGATTTGATGCCATCACCAAGGCACTGGACATTAATCGTCCCGAGCGACCTACTTGGTCCTGGCACCACAGCGATCACTCAGTTGATTTTTGGTTTCGCCGAATGGCAAATGAAACCGTAATTCATCGTATTGATGCCGAGCAAGCCGTTGGCACTGTTTCCAAAATTGATGAAGCCTTGGCTCTAGATGGTGTTGATGAGGTTTTAGATTTTCTACCACTGATGGGGTCTTGGCCAGAAGTTCCAAACATTGACTTTGGAATCGTTTCGATTGTTGCGACAACAAAGTCTGGTTCTCAAGTTTGGGATCTGCAGTTCACCGATAAAGCCGCAACAGTTTCCGCTGCTGATCAAGTGAACGCTTCGGCGCGCTTGGTGATATCTGGAGACGCTGAAGCAATGGATCTTTATTTATGGGGACGCATTGATAGTTCCGACCCAAGGATTTCAATTACTGGTGACGGTGAAGAAACCTTCAAGCAGTTAATGCAGGTTGCAGTTCTTTAACTTGCGTAAGCTGCAGGATTTGCTGAGTAGGCCTTAAGGCAACCAGGTGCACAGAACCAAACAGTTTGACCTTCGATTTCTGCATGAATGGATTCTGGCAACATTGCCACCGTCATATTGCACACTGGGTCAATTGCAGTTTCGAAAGCTGGCTTAGCTGGAGCTGATTCTGCTTGATTCGCTGCAGCTTGAACCATCTCAGCAAGAATTGAAATTGCAATGTGATCTGGTTTCTTCGCACCGATATCAAGTCCAGCTGGAGAAAAGATGGAAGCCTTTTGTTCTGGAGTTAATGTCAGCATGTCGATCACTGATGCGCCACGTTTGCGACTTGCAACTAATCCGACGTACGGAACGCCCGCCAATACTGCCGCTTCAAGCAACATAGTTTCATCTTCGCGACCATGGGCAGCAACAATGATTGCAAAAGTGTTGTTCAAATCAACGTCCGAGCTCCACTCAACTACTTCGTAACCAGCCACTGGGCCTTGCTTTAGCAATGCGCCAGAAATCGGGCTATCTCCATAAATTGCAACTACTGGTGCTGGCATGATCGGCTCCAAAAAAATCTCTAAAGTTCCACCGGATAGGCATGGGTTGTGAACGGTTCGTTTTCCTGCCTGAGTATCAATCTCAGGCATTGGTGCAATACGAAGCAGGATTGGATTTCCTTCTTCTAGTAAGGAAACGCTTTGGGATCTCACGGTTGAATCCGAGCAGGATCCCCCAACAAAACCTTCCATGGAACCATCAGCAAAAATGATGGCTTCATCTCCTGGTTTTGCAGAAGTTGGTTTTTCAGCTAGTACTACTCGGGCATGAACATATGGAGTGCGCGATTTTTGCAACTCTGCAATTCGCGATGCCAGAATTTTTGGCATATCCACCTCCCGAGTTAACTTCTCAATTATGCGCCTAAAGCCAGGGCTGCGCGATATTTCCAGTATTTCTAGAGATTAAAGATCAGCTTTATGCTGGCAATAATCAGTACTGCGCCTAAGGCCCGACGGACAGCTTCGTTTGAGAATTGCTTGATTCCAAGTCGAGTGCCAATTAATGCACCAATGATTACGGCTAATGCGAAAATCCACATTGCATCTGGAAGGTTGGAAACCGAGGAGATGTGTCCAAGTAAGCCGAATACCGAATTCGTAAGAATAAACAGCGCTGCGGTTCCAGATGCACCCTTAACGGATGTCCAGCCAAAGAAAATGATTAGCGGTGACAAAAAGATACCTCCGCCAGTTCCGGTTAATCCGGAAAGCAATCCAATTGATGCACCAGTTAGCACGGAAATTGCTACATGCGGATGCTTGGTTTCACCTTGCTGTTTTGGTGTGAGCTGGAACAAGAACATGATGCCTGCAAATAGCAAGATGAATCCAACAATCGGCTTGTAAACATCCGATGGCAAATTAATAGACCCACCGATGAATGCCATCGGTATCGCACCAGCTGCGAGTGGGATATAAAGCTTGAGATCAAAAAGCTTTGCCGAAATGTATCGAAAGCTGGTGTACGAAGAAACGATAATGTTCAGGACTAATGCCGTTGGCTTGATAACTTGAGCGGGAACTCCGAACAACGACATGATTGCGATGTAAACCGAAGATCCTGCGTGACCAACAGAGGTATACAGAATTGCGCCGCACATTAAAAGGAGTGCGATCAAATAATCAGTGGTTTGTAGATTTAACATTTCACCCTCCTGCAAACGGCGGTAAAACATCAAGGGTTGAGCCGTCAGTAACTACAACGCTTAGATCGCGCAGAGATACTTCATCGAGTAGGTAGCTACATTGCGGCAGTACTTGTCCAAGCTTTGGGTGAAGTGCAGCTGCTTGATCCAAGATGTGCATGGCTGATGATGAATCCAAAGTGATTTCATTTACTCCTGCGGCAGCGCGTGCTGCAGCAAAAAATCTAACGGTTACAGCCATGAACTACTCACTATTTACTAACCACCAAT
>JBIIAS010000013.1:0-18250 GCA_044239795.1 Candidatus Nanopelagicales bacterium
GCCTTGAAGATAAAGATTTGCCGCTCGATGACATGGTCAACTTGTGGGAACAAGGCGAAAAGCTCGCGGCTATCTGTGAAGAGCGCTTAGCTGGAGCAAAAGCCAGACTCGAAGCCTTGCGCCCAAGCAACTCTGATTCGGACTAATTTCCTTCGACGCGTGTGACTATGTCACCGTCTGCCAACTTGATTCGAAGTTCATCGCCGGCATTTACGCTGGCAGTACTTTTTACAATTACATTGTTTGCATCTCGAACAATTGAAAAACCACGTTCTAAAGTTCCTTGCGGAGACAAAGCTCGCAAAGTTCCTTTAGCTCCATTCAACTGAGCATCTTCAAGCGCAATAAAGTTTCTAACTTTCACATGCATTGCAGTTCGCAAAACATTGTTGTCGCTAAGCCGCTGGCTTATCAAGGTGGCTGGGGATGCAAGTGCTGGACGACTTCTAGTTAGAGCGAGTTGCTGTTCAAGTTTGGTGATTCCCGTTGAAACTAAAGTTTGGAGTCGAGCGCGGGCATTTCTCAAATCAGAAATCTCTTGAAGTACATCCGGAACTATTTTTCGTGCAGCATCTGTTGGAGTAGAAGCTCGATAATCGGCAACGTAGTCGATCAACGGCCGATCCTCTTCATGTCCGATAGCAGCAACTACAGGGGTATCGATTCCGGCAACTACTCGTATTAATGACTCATCACTAAACGGCAAAAGATCTTCAAATGCTCCACCACCGCGGGCAATAACAATCACGTCAATATCGGGAATTGCATCCAGTTCAGTTAAAGCTCCGCTCACTTGCTTAACGCAGTTAACTCCTTGCACAGCAACTTCGCGGACTTCAAATTGAACATCGGGCCACCGGCGCTTGGCATTTTCAATCACATCATGCATAGCGTCACTTGCTTGACCACAAATCAGTCCAATTCGTCTTGGTAAAAATGGCAGTGGCTTTTTGCGATCCTCGTTGAACAGACCTTCGGCGGCCAACAGATTTCGCAATGCCTCGAGACGAGCCATAAGTTCACCGATTCCAACAGCCCGTATTTGCAAAACCTTGAACTGTAATGAGCCACGTTTAGCCCACCAATCGGCCTTAACTTGAACCAGTACTCGACTTCCTTGTTCCACGGTTGTTGCGAGTGAATCCATAACCCCGGAGGCAACGTATAGCGAAAGCGAAACATCACGATCGGTATCGCGTAGCGATAGGTAAGTTAAGCCTTTTCTTGGATTAACTTCAGCCAGTTGACCTTCGATCCAAATGGTTCCAAGGCGGCCAATATATTCACCAATCATGGTGCTGACCGAATGGACAGCTAGGGGAGACTCGGGCTCGAGTCCTGGCTTAGCTGGTTCGGTTTGGTCCATGGATCTATTGTGCCTAATGCCAGAAAGCGAGAGGGGAGGCGCGGGCTTACGATAGGAGAGTGAGCGAAACAAAGAAGAAAGTCCTGCTGGCTAAGCCTCGTGGATACTGTGCTGGTGTGGATAGAGCAGTAGTCACAGTTGAGAAGGCGTTGACTGTTCATGGTGCGCCAATTTATGTGCGCAAGGAAATTGTGCATAACAAGTTTGTTGTTACTGAACTAGAAGCTAAAGGCGCAATTTTTGTAAATGAAACAGATGAAGTTCCTGAGGGCGCAACTGTTGTGTTTAGCGCTCACGGTGTTTCACCAGCTGTTCATGAAGAAGCAGCGCAACGAAACTTAAAAACAATCGATGCAACTTGCCCACTTGTGACCAAAGTTCACTCTGAGGCAAGACGATTTGCATCAGATGACTATCAAATTTTGTTCATTGGACACGAAGGTCATGAAGAAGTTGAAGGCACCATGGGTGAAGCGCCAGACAACATGACATTGGTGGATGGTCCAGCTCATGTTCAAGAAATTGAAATTGATCCAACTAGACCAGTTGCTTGGCTTTCCCAAACAACACTTTCAGTTGATGAAACTCTGGAGACTGTTGATTTGCTAAGAGCGAAGTTCCCGAACTTACTTGATCCTCCTAGTGATGATATTTGTTATGCCACACAAAATCGTCAAAAAGCAGTTAAGGAAATTTCCCAAGCTTGCGACCTAATGATCGTGGTTGGATCTGCTAACTCATCAAACACTGTTCGGCTTGTTGATGTCGCGTTAGAAGCTGGCGCTCGTGCTGCCTATCGCGTTGACTTTGCCGGCGAAATTGATGAAGCGTGGATGCAGGACGTGCAAACTGTTGGACTTACAAGTGGCGCATCGGTTCCCGAAATTTTGGTTAACAGTGTCTTAGCTTGGCTTGCAGAACGTGGCTATACAGATGTCGAAGAAGTAGAGACAATCGAAGAGCATTTGATTTTTGCGCTTCCGCCTGAATTACGTCGCGACATTAAGGCCGCCGGCCGCGCCTAAAGATTGCGACACCAGCACTTAGTGCAGTTGCACCCAGAATCCACCACGCATGCATGGCAAGCCCATATGCAAGATGCAGCACTTGTTCGCGTAGAAATGAACCGCCTCGCATCGGGGCAAGTTGTCCTGTCGTGAGAAGTGCAAGCACCCATGCAATCGGAGCAACCCAAATTGCAGCCTGGTAATCCGCGGTACGAACTTTAATCGCACCAACAAGTGCAACAATGATTAGCCCAACATTAGAGACAATTCCAATGTCACCAGTTACAACAATGTCGATGGCCATCACGATCATCATGGCGACACTGGTCAAAATTATGACGCCAGGATAAGTCCAGCCTTGTTGAGCGGGGACGCTCTCGACTGGCTCAATTGTTGTGTTTGCCATGGATTAAACGTATCGGGTCAAGGGCGAGTCCGTCAGAAGGTTGAATTACGGCTACGCTTATGTGCCGTGGCCCTAACTATCGGAATCGTCGGATTACCCAATGTCGGAAAATCGACACTGTTTAATGCTTTGACGAAAAACAATGTACTCGCGGCGAATTATCCGTTTGCAACTATTGAGCCAAACACTGGAGTTGTTGAAGTTCCAGATGCTCGATTGCCAGTCCTGGCTCAAATCTTTAGCTCAGAACGAATTTTGCCAGCCACAGTAACCTTCGTTGACATTGCAGGAATTGTTCGCGGTGCAAGTGAAGGTGAAGGCCTTGGCAACAAGTTTCTAGCAAACATTCGTGAATCTGAAGCGATCTGCCAAGTTATTCGTGCCTTCAAGGATCCCGACGTGGTGCACGTAGATGGTGCGATATCTCCAAAGGATGACATCGAAACCATCAACACCGAATTGATTCTGGCGGATATGCAAACTCTGGAAAAAGCTATGCCAAGACTAGTTAAAGAGTCACGTTTGGATAAGTCCAAAGCTGAGTCCTTAGCCACTGCGGAAAAAGCAGTAGAGATTTTGAACTCAGGAAAAACTATTTTTGAATCAGGGCTTGACTATGAACCAATTCGTGAACTTTTCTTGCTAACTGCAAAGCCGTTTCTTTACGTCTTCAACTTAGATGAAGATGAACTAACTGACGATGTCTTGAAGAAAGAATTAAGCGCACTAGTTGCTCCAGTTGAAGCGGTTTTCATGAATGCCAAGCTTGAAGCAGAACTCGGTGAACTTCCGGAAGAAGAAGCACTTGAGTTATTGCAATCTGTTGGGCAACAAGAAAGTGGCATTGCAATTTTGTCTCGGGTTGGGTTTAAAACCTTGGGACTGCAAACTTATTTAACTGCTGGACCAAAAGAATCTCGAGCCTGGACAATTCCAGTTGGCGCTACGGCTCCTGAAGCTGCTGGAGTCATTCACACAGATTTCCAAAAAGGATTCATCAAAGCAGAAATTGTTGCATTCGATGATTTGGTTTCTGCAGGTTCGGTAGCGGAAGCAAAGTCCAAAGGCAAAGTCCGCATGGAAGGCAAAGAGTACGTGATGTCTGATGGAGATGTCGTTGAGTTCAGGTTCAACGTTTAAGCATTGCTTATCCTCAGCGACCTCAACGATTGATTGTAAGGCTTGAATTATGTCGAAGTTTCTTTACTCAGTAGAGCGTGAGTATCCAGTTTCAATTGCACCTCTTTGGGATGCTTGGACCAACGCAGAGTCACTTCAGGATTGGTATCACCCCGTTGACTTATCTTGCGTTCCGGGCAGCGTCGAGAACAATTCAGAAGTAGGCGGTATTTGGTCTGTTTCAGTTGATGTCCCAGATCATGGTTTCGTGGCTTACTTTTATGGTTTGTACACCGAAGTTAAGACACACAAGTTAATGGTCCACACCATGAGTTATACCCAGTCCAAAACCGAATGGGAGGCGCGAGACATGTCAGCGCCACACCACGAAGTGGTTTTAGATTTTGAGGATCGTGGTGAAAAGTCATGGGTAAATTTCAGTCAGTTCGGAGAAATGCCCGCCGAGCAGATTGAGCTTACAAAAGCCGGAATGGAAAGTTATTTCGATTCCTTTGCTGATTTCTTGAGTGATGCCAAGTCCAGTACCTAGTTAACTTAATTGAGTTCTACGTGGTTCAATAGCTCGATATTTCTCAACTAGACTAAGGACAGTGACCCAATCTGCTGTTCGCAACGACCTTCGAAATGTTGCAATTATTGCCCACGTTGACCATGGAAAAACCACGCTTGTAGATGCCATGCTTTGGCAATCTGGTGCTTTCCGCGCTAACCAAGACGTAAACGACCGCGTCATGGATTCGATGGATCTTGAGCGTGAAAAGGGCATCACGATCCTGGCAAAGAACACAGCAGTTAGATATGTTGGTCCAGCGGCGCCCGAAGGCGGCGTAACGCTAAACATTATTGATACCCCAGGTCACGCTGACTTTGGTGGCGAAGTTGAACGCGGCTTAGAAATGGTTGACGGCGTTGTCCTACTTGTAGATGCGAGTGAAGGGCCACTTCCACAAACACGATTCGTACTTCGTAAAGCACTTCAAAAACGTCTTCCAGTAATTCTGCTAATCAACAAAGTTGACCGTCCTGATGCACGCATCGCTGAAGTAGTAGACGAAACTTACGAGTTATTTTTTGATCTTGATGCAGATGAAGAACAAATTCAATTCCCAATTGTTTACGCTTCAGCAAAAGCAGGCCGAGCATCACTAACTCGTCCAGTTGATGGCGGCATGCCAGATGAAGAAGATCTTGAGCCGTTGTTTGCAACTTTGATCGGAAGCATTCCAGCACCGACATATGACCCAGAAGCCCCACTTCAAGCTCACGTAACAAATCTTGACTCGTCTCCATACCTAGGTCGTCTTGCACTTTGCCGCGTGATTAATGGCAACATCAACAAGGGACAGCAAGTTGCTTGGATGAAATCCGATGGCACAACTGAGCGTGGAAAAATTGTCGAACTTTTGATGACAGAGGCGCTTGATCGGGTACCGGTAGATTCAGCTGGACCGGGTGACATCATTGCAGTTTCTGGTTTCGAAACCATCACAATTGGTGAAACCTTGGCGGATCCAGAAAACCCTGTCGCACTGCCACTCTTTGTAATTGATGAGCCATCGATCTCGATGACCATTGGCATCAATAGCTCTCCTCTTGCTGGCGAAACTGGAAGTAAAGTAACTGCCCGTTTGCTAAAGACTCGTCTTGAGGCTGAGCTTGTCGGTAACGTTTCGATTCGAGTTCTTGAAACTGAACGACCAGATACTTGGGAAGTTCAAGGCCGAGGCGAACTTCAACTAGCGGTGCTTGTAGAACTTATGCGCCGCGAGAAGTTTGAAATGACAGTTGGAAAACCACAAGTGGTTACCAAGGAAATCGGTGGCAAAATCCATGAACCAATGGAACGCCTAACTATCGACGTTCCAGAAGACTATGTCGGCGTTGTTACGCAATTATTAGGTCTAAGAAAAGGCCGCTTAGAACAAATGGTTAACCATGGCACCGGCTGGGTTCGAATGGAATACATTGTTCCAGCTCGCGGTCTGATTGGTTTCCGTACCGAGTTCTTAACTGAAACTCGTGGCACTGGTCTAATGCACCACATCTTCGAAAAGTACGAGCCATGGTTTGGCGAGTTACGCACTCGTCCATCTGGTTCGTTGGTTTCCGATCGACGCGGCGCAGTTACTTCTTACGCTTGCTTTGGTTTGCAAGAACGCGGAACTTTGTTTGTGTCACCAACGACTGAAGTTTACGAAGGCATGATTGTCGGCGAGAATGCTCGCGCCGAAGACATGGATGTAAACGTAGTTCGTGAAAAGAAGTTAACAAACGTCCGTTCGGCAACTGGGGATGAACTAGAGCGCCTAATTCCTGCGAAGCAACTAAGCCTTGAACAAGCTTTGGAATTCTGTCGTGAAGATGAGTGTGTTGAAGTTACTCCAACTGCAGTTCGAATTCGCAAGGTGTTTTTGGCCAAAGTCGATCGCGATCGTAATCGAACGAAAGCACGCAATAACTAGGTTGGCGCAATGAAGTCGAACCGCTGGATCAAATACGGAACCCTTGCTGCAGTAGTAGTGGCGAGTGTTTCGCTTTTAGGCGGATCAATAATTGTCAGCAACTCACCAGGTGGGTTCAACGCAGGCCTGACAAGAGTTGTTGGAAGTGGAGACACTGCCGGGGGATTACTTCGACTTGGGTCCTCAGCTCCGTGTGATTCGTTAGATCCAGCACAAACATTTGATCCATGGTGTGCAGTAGTTCATAGAGCATTTTCAAGAAACCTGATGTCGTTCGCTGGCAAACCTGGGGAACAGGGCCTAGTTGTAGTTCCAGACTTAGCGTCGGATTTACCTGTCTCAAATTCTGAAAAGACCACTTGGACATTTGAGATTCGACCTGATGCGCTCTGGAGTGACGGCTCTCCGGTTACATCAACTGACATCAAGTATTCGATCCAACGTCTATTTGACGATTCGCTGCAGAGTCCAATCGCACTTGAAACATTGTGCTTGCTTAGTACGTGTACAGCTGGAAAGCCGGACTATGCAGGCCCGTACGCCTCACCAGATGAAGATTTAACTTCGATTGCTACACCAGATGAATCAACAATCATTTTCAACTTAAATCGATCCTTTTTTGAATTCTCTCGCCTGCTAGCAACACCACAGTTTGCCCCAATCCAAATGTCACGCGACATTTCCTTGCGTACTGCTGGGTCGACATATGCAAGTAATCCAGCGTCAAATGGACCGTTTGTAATCACAATCGATGAAGCTGACTTGCAGTATTCGTTTACTAGAAATGATCGCTGGAGTCAGGACTCAGACGGAATTCGTATTCCAAAAGTTGACTCCATGTCTTGGAAAGTTTTCCCCGATGTAGATAGCGCGGATCAAGCTCTTTTGAATGGTGAGATCGATGTAAAGTTGAATTACGGACTGGCTCCGACAGCACGAGATGCGACATTAGCTGAAAAATCTCAACGCTCACTCATTGATAATCCAGAAATGAGTTTCGTTAACTTCTTGGTTGTTAATCCTGCCATTCCACCCCTCGATCGCGCTCCGTGCCGCGATGCAATTTTTTATGCCTTAAACAAGATTGATTTACAAAACATTCGAGGTGGTAGCGCTTCGGCAGCGATCGCACATTCACTAAGTCCACCAACAATTCTTGGGTATGACGATTCTTACAACCCTTATCCAAGTGGCAGTGATGAAAGTGGAAACATTAAGAAAGCCCGACAGAGCCTGGCTCAATGCGGATACCCGGATGGTTTCCAACTAAAGATGGCATATGTTGCAATTGGTATTGGAAAAGACATCTTTCTTTCGGTACAGAAAAGCTTGGCTCGGGTAGGAATTGTTGTTGATCCAGTCGAGTATGCAAATTTTGCCGAATACTTCACAACGGGCTTAGGATCACCCGAAACTATGAGCACTCAAGGCATTGGAATAGCCTCAACAGGGTGGGGACCAGACTATTCATCTGCGCATTCATTTTGGGCGCCATTAACCGATGGCAGAAAAATCAAACCGTCTTCTAATTTGAATTTTGCAGAACTTAACTTAGATGAAATCAATACACTTCTTGATTCGCTAGAGGCTGCTGAATCCCCAGAAGAGTCAGCTCGACTTAGCCGAGCGATTGAAACTTTGGTTATGAGTGAAGCTGTTTATTTGCCTTATGCAGTAGATCGCATAGTTCTATATCGACCCAGTGCGCTAACGGACATATATGTACAAATCGCACTTGGTAACCAATATGACTTGGTAAACATTGGCAAGCGCGAAATTCCTCAATAAATAGTGGGTTTTCCCTTCGTAATCAAAGTCACAAACAGCTTGATTCGGTACCTGTGGAGGTATCAACCCAAATAGACTTCGTAGGTCACAAAGCGGTAACAAATGTGAAGGGCAAGGTTTAATGTCACTAGTTGAAGCCAACAAATCTGAAGCTGTTGTCGGGCGTACCCTGCGACAGTTGGCTTGGGCTCGACTACGCAAGGACCGTGTTGCTGTTGCCAGCATGATTGTGCTGACCTTTATCGTTTTGATTGCAATCTTTGGCCCTTTGATATCCAGATGGATTGGGGTTAATCCATACGACTTCAATACTGACCTATTGAGCGATGCAGGAAGTTTGCCGATTGGTCCATTCGGTGGTGTTTCTTGGGACCACCCGCTCGGGGTTGAACCATTAACTGGTCGCGACATTCTTGCTCGACTTCTCTATGGATCTCGAATCTCGCTATTTATCGCGTTATCAGCGACGTTAATAACCGTTGTCGTTGGAACTGTCGTTGGTATCGTTGCTGGATATTCACGCGGAAGAACCGACACTGTTCTAAGTCGCTTCATGGACATTACTTTGGCATTCCCGCTACTACTTGTAATTATTGCGATGTCTCCAGTTCTGGAACAGCGCCTGCAAGCCTGGGGTTTGCCTGAAGGCAACCCTTCGCGCATTACAACTTTGATTTTGGTGCTAAGTATCTTTGGCTGGCCGTATCTAGCTCGATTAATTCGCGGCCAGGTACTTTCGTTGCGAGAGCGGGAGTTTGTTGAAGCGGCTGTCTCAATTGGTTCAAGTAAGAGACGAATCCTGTTTCGTGAGTTATTGCCGAATCTTTGGGCACCAATTTTGGTTTATGCCACCATCGCAATGCCGGGATTGATTGGTGCGGAAGCTGCGCTTGCCTACCTTGGAATTTCAGTCGTCCCACCAACTCCAACTTGGGGCTCTATGCTCGAAGAGTCAGTCGGGTATTTCACCGTAGATCCGTTCTATTTCTTCGTGCCACTGACCATGCTCTTGGCAGCTGTACTGTCCTTCAATCTTCTGGGCGACTCCTTACGTGATGCCCTAGATCCGAAGGCCGATCGAAACTAAGTTTTTCAGTTTCTCGAGAACTGAAAAAAAATCAAGACCTCAACCGAGGGATTGATAACAAGTGATTCACCCGAATCACGACCTAAAGATGCGGCGAACCCGCATCTCAATGGAGGAAATATGAAGAAGTCGACAGGCATCCGCTTCGGCGTTGGTGCAGCGTCGCTGGCTCTTTTGCTAACCGCATGCGGTGGCGGAAGCGGTTCAGCAGACGGAGAAGGATCGAAAGGTGGAACTCTCTACATTCTTACAGAAGCAGAGCAGATCCTTCACTTAGATCCACAGCGTAACTACACAGGTGAAGATCTAGCTTTCGCTAGCGCTTACCTAAACCGCACCCTTACTCAGTACACAGTGAGCAAGGATAATAATGAAGCCAGCCAGCTAGTTGCAGATGCAGCTACCGATACTGGTACCACACCTGATGGTGGCAAGACTTGGGAGTTCACTCTTAAGGACGGCATGAAGTGGGAAGACGGCAAGGATGTAACTTGTGAAGACTTCAAGTACGGAATCTCCCGCACCTTCGCAACCGACGTAATCACAGATGGTCCCGGCTATGCAATGTCAATGCTTAACGTCACTGACTACAAGGGACCATACGTAGATGACGCTGCAGGTCAAGCATCATACGACGCAGCTGTTGTTTGTGAAGGCAACAAGATTACTTTCAATCTTGCAAAGCCAGCATCTGACTTCAACTACGCAGTTACTCTGAGTGCATTCTCAGCAGTTCGTAAAGATGTCGATACCGGTGAAAAATATGATGACACTGTTTTGTCAAACGGCCCATACAAGATCGAGTCCTATGTAAAGAAGGACAAGCTGGTATTGGTTCGTAACGAAAACTGGGATCCAGCAACGGATACCTTCCGTGGCGCATTCCCAGACCGTATTGAGTATGTATTCTCGGTACCTGCATCAGTTATCACAGAGCGTTTAATGGCTGATGCTGGCGATGACCAGATGGCAATTTCGCCAGATGGTGTTGACTCAGCAAAACTTGCTGTTGTCTTCTCTGATGCCAAATTCGAAAAGCGTCGCTTTAACGAACTAGATCCATATGTCCGTTACTACGCAATCAACACCAAGAAGGTTCCAAACGTTAAGCATCGCCAAGCAATCCTTGCCGCTGTAAACCGTGACGAACTTCGCACAATTGCTGGTGGCGAGTACGCCGGTGATTATGCAGATGGTGTTGTAAAGCCAAACATTGGTGCTGACTATGCACCAACTGGCCTATGGGACGGTCTTCTAGGTGAAGCAGTTCCAGCTGAAGGAAACACCGAGCTAGCAAAGAAATTGATTGCTGATTCTGGTGAACCATTCCCACAGCCATTCGTGATTGATTATGCACAAACTGAAACCAATGACAAGGCTGCAGCATCACTTGTTGCTTCTCTTGGCAAGGCTGGCATTGTTGCAACTCTGAATCCACTAGAACCAGGCGGTTACTACGGCGTAGTTCTTGACCCAGAAAAGCAGGGCTCGATGTCTGCTGGTGGTTGGGGTCCAGACTGGTCGAATGCATCAACAGTTCTTCCTGAACTGTTCGCTGGCAATGGATCATTCAACCTTTCGCAGTGGGATGACGAAGCCTTCTTGGCTGAATCAGAAGCTGCAAAGGTAATCGCAGATCGCGCAGAACAAGCTAAGGCTTGGCAGGCACTAAGCAAGAAGTCCATGGAATTGGGTCTTGCTTTACCTACCCGCTTTGGTAAAGAACAGCGCATTCATGGCTCGAAGGTTAGCGGTGCCTACATTTGGGGACCGTACGGCTCTTGGCCATACGCAGCACTATCAGTTAACTAGTTAACTAACGTTGGCATCTGCGGGCGAACTTAGGTTTGCCCGCAGATTGCCTTCGTAACTTTGAGCTAAACACAGAAAGGTAAATGATGTTCCCTTACATAGTGCGACGAGTTTTTGTCATGGTTTTAATGTTGACACTTTTGAGCATCATTACTTTCTTGTTGTTTAACGCAGTACCAACAGATCCAGCCCGGCTGACTTGTGGCAAAACTTGCACACCGGACATCATTGCAGCTAATCGAATCAGACTTGGCCTTGATCAGCCATTGTTTATTCAGTACATCGATTGGATCAAGGGAATTTTTGTCGGCAGAACTTATGGCAGCGGATCAGCAACGTTTGAATGTTCTGCGCCATGCTTGGGTTACTCCTTCCGCAATGGCGAAGAAGTAACAACTTTGATTGTGGATGCCCTTCCGGTAACGCTTTACTTAGCGCTGGGGGCATTCCTACTTTGGATGCTAGTTGGAATCTCAGCTGGAATCGTAGCTGCAAAAAATCATGGCAAATGGCAAGATCGAACCATCATGGGTGTCTCTCTAATTGGATACTCACTACCGGTTTTCTTTGTTGGACTTTTACTTTTAGTTTTCGTAGTCGTGCGATGGAATCTATTACCGTATCCAGACTACGAGTCACCATTTGTTGATCCAGTTGCATTCTTTCAAACCATGCTTTTACCGTGGGTTACTCTGGCAATTCTTTATGCTGCTTATTACGCCCGACTTACTCGTTCGCAAATGTTGGAAACCATGGGCGAGGACTACATTCGCACAGCAAGAGCTAAGGGACTTTCCGAACGCGTGGTTTTCCGCAAACATGCGTTCCGCGCAGGCTTAACTCCGATTGTTACTTCAGCTGGACTTGATTTAGCAGGTTTGCTTGGTGGTGCGGTAATTACGGAGTACATCTTCAGTTTGCCTGGACTAGGTCGACTAGCCATTGGAGCGGTAACTGAATACGACTTACCAACAATTACTGCAACTGTTTTGATTGCTGCGGTATTCGTTATTGTTTCTAATCTTGTCGTTGATATTCTCTACGCGGCAATTGATCCTCGGGTGCGCCTGACATGACCAACGAGGCAAATGTGATTTTAGAAGTTAAAAATTTGAATGTTGAGTTCACTACTGATGATGGAATTGTTCACGCCGTAAACAATGTCTCGTACAAAGTTGAGCGCGGCAAGACCCTAGCTATCGTGGGCGAATCAGGTTCGGGCAAGAGTGTTTCGAGCCTGGCAGTTATGGGATTGGTAACTGGATCTAATTCGAAAATTACTGGTGAAGTGTTCTTCAATGGGAAAGAGTTAGTGGGCGCCGATTCCGAAGAAGTTCGCAAACTACGTGGCGACGAAATGGCAATGATCTTCCAGGATCCGCTAAGTGCATTGCATCCTTATTACACAATTGGGGACCAGCTGGCGGAAGCCGTTCAAGTTCATCACAATGTCAAGGAAGCTGAAGCCCGTTCCCGTGCAGCTGAGATGTTAACCAAAGTCGGCATCCCATCTGTTGAACAACGCATGGATGAATATCCGCATCAACTCTCGGGCGGCATGCGACAGCGCGTAATGATTGCAATGGCGTTGATCAATGGCCCTGAGTTATTGATTGCGGATGAACCAACCACCGCTTTGGACGTAACGGTGCAAGCGCAGATCCTTGACTTGCTACGCGAACTGCAAAAAGAATTCGGAACTGCAATTGTTTTGATTACACATGACCTAGGTGTAGTTGCAGATTTAGCAGATGAAGTTTTAGTTATGTATGGCGGTAGCGCAGTTGAGCATGCGCCGGTGCGAGAAATCTTCTATGCACCACAGATGCCTTACACCTGGGGCTTGCTGGCCTCGATTCCGCAGATTTCTGCGAAGAAGGAACAGCTTGATCCAATTCCTGGCTCCCCACCTTCGCTACTTAACTTGCCCAAGGGATGTGTTTTTGCACCACGGTGCACATTCAAGGATCAAGTTCCTGGCGATGCGTGTGCGAACCAATTCCCAGATTTATTGGCAGTTTCGACTGACCATGAGGCAAGGTGTCATCTATCTGAATCGCAGCGCATTGCAATTCGATCTGAGCGCAAGATCGGCAGGCTGTAATCATGACTGAACCAATTCTTAAAGTTAAAGACCTACAAAAGCTGTTCCCAATTCAAGGCGGGGGACTGTTCAACCGAGTGGTTGGAAATGTTCGTGCTGTTGATGGTTTGAATCTGGAAGTATATCCAGGCGAAACCTTAGGACTGGTCGGCGAAAGTGGTTGCGGTAAATCAACTGCGGGTCGAGCCATGCTTCGCTTGATTGAACCAACTGCTGGATCTATCGAATTCAACGGTCAGGACATAACAAACCTTAAGAAGAAGGACTTAGTTCCACTTCGTCGCGAAATGCAAATGATTTTCCAGGACCCATTTTCATCGCTTAATCCTCGTCACACAATTGGTGACATCATTGGTGCTCCGTTTCGAGTTCAGGGTGTAAAGCCCGAAGGTGGCATCATGAAAGCGGTTCAAGGTCTGATGGATCGCGTTGGTTTGAACCCAGAACATTTCAACCGCTATCCGAATGAATTCTCAGGCGGACAGCGCCAACGAATTGGTATTGCTAGAGCGATCGCACTAAAGCCGAAGTTGATTGTGTGCGATGAGCCGGTCTCAGCTCTTGACGTATCAATTCAGGCTCAGGTTCTAAACCTTTTGGATGATATCCAGCAAGAGTTCGGCCTGGCTTACATCTTTATTGCGCATGACCTTTCGGTCGTTCGACATATTTCTGATCGAGTTGCAGTTATGTACCTGGGCAAGATTATGGAACAAGCGCCACAAGATGTTCTTTATCAAGCACCATTGCATCCATACACTCACGCATTGCTATCAGCAGTGCCGATTGCAGATCCAGATCTAGAGCGCTCACGCGAGCGAATCATTTTGACGGGTGATCTGCCGAGTCCAAGCAATCCACCAAGTGGCTGCGTCTTTAGAACTCGGTGCTTCAAGGCTCAGGCTCGCTGTGAATCTGAAGTTCCAGAATTACGTGAGTTAACTACTGGTCACAGAGTCGCTTGCCATTACCCAATGGATACAACTGGAGTGACTTCTGCTTCTGGAAATGACTTTATAAGTTAACTTCTTGGCGAAAGTTTATTCAACGCCTAGCTGTTCCTTTAAGTACTCAACTGTCAATAACATCAAGTTCTCCGAAATGATTTCTTGTGGAGTCATATGGGTTACTCCAGAAAGCGGCAGCACTGTGTGTGGCTTTTTATTAGCCAGTAGCGCACCACTTAATGAGAGTGAATGTGCAGCAACGACATTGTCATCTGCAAGACCGTGAACTAACATCAGTGGACGTTCGAGTTGATTAGCCATTGGCATCAAGGAATGATCTTCGTAGATTTCTGGGAACTTCTCTGGATGACCAAGGTAACGCTCGGTATAAGCCGTGTCATACCAAAGCCATTCAGTTACTGGAGCACCTGCAACAGCAGCATGAAAAACATCTGGTCGCTTCATTACGGCAAGCGCTGATAAATAGCCGCCAAAGGACCAGCCAGTTATGCCGACTCGACTTGCGTCAACATCATCTGGGAAATGTTTTGCCACGTCAGCAACTGCGTTGACTTGATCCTCTATAACGGGCGACACAAAGTTCTGGTAGATCGCATGATCCCAGGCCGGTCCACGGCCTCCAGTTCCGCGATTATCGGCTACAACAACAACGAATCCTTGGTCGGCAAACCATTGGTCGATTGCATAACTTAAAGCTCCATTAAGAACCTGCGGGCCATGCGGTCCACCATAAGGACGCATCATGACCGGAAGTTTTTTGCTTCCGTACACATGATCCTGCGGGAAGAGCACAGCAGTATTCACTTTGTGAGTTCCAGTTTGAAGTATGTGTACCTGAGATGTGAAGTTTGGCGACTCGGCCAGCGAATCAAAGTAATGTTCGGTCTTTGCGCCACGTCGAAGTTGGTAGCTGCGAGTGTGAGTATCCAGACGTGATTCAACTACTACTTGCAGATCTGAAGATGTTGAAGTTGCTGAGGCAATACCGCCTTGGGATATCTCGGTAATTGACCCATCAAAACCGATTCGCAATAAGTCGCGGGACAATGCATCTTGAGTTGCAACTACATCAATGTATTCATCCTTGATGTCAACGATTGACATAACTTGTAGGCCACCTGGAGAAATTGCCTTCCCAGCTAGACGCAGCTCTCGAGTGTCGGTCTGACGGTTATCAATGACCGAAATGATCTGGTCATTGTGCCAACGCGGTTGCCCAGAGATAACTTCAACAAACTCATGATCGGTTACTTCGTGAACATTTTCTAAACCTTGTGCAGTCGCCGCGTAAGTGACGAAGTTTTGCTGAGCGCGATCAGCGACCGTGATTAGCGCATTGCAACTCTTTTGCCAGGAAACCGAAATCAAGTATTCAAATGCATCGTTGTCCCAGTGAATTGAATCGCGTTCACCAGTAATTGAAATCTTTTGTAGTCCAACTCTGGCATTTTTAGTTCCAGCAGCTGGGTATTTAATCTCCTGTGGAGTTTTTGCAGGACTTGCTGGATCAGAAATCCACCAAGTTTCAACCTCAGTATCAGTTACTGATTCAACGATCAAACTATCGCTATCAGGTGACCACCAGTAGCCATGCATCCGACCAAATTCTTCAGATGCAATGAAGTCAGCTAGACCCCAAGCGGTATTCTCACCAATTTCATTAGTTAGATTTCGCGCTTCGCCTCCGGCGTAGTCGACAATGAATAAGTCTTTGCCATTTGACCAAGCAACGAGATTTCCGTCAGGGGATAGGCGCGGATCAATAACCGGGCCTGCTACATCGAGACTCTTTAAATCCTGACTTTCGGTATTGCCAACAAATAGTTGCCCAGAAAGTGCAAACGCAATCTTGGTGCCTGATTCAGATGTTGAATAGCTCGTGATTCCTGATGTGGTCTCGCGCATCCTTTCGCGGCGGGCTCGTTCTGCAGCTGGCACTTCGGCATCGTCTGCAAGCAGGACTCTTGGGTCTGCAAACTTAGACTCAATCCGATTTGCTACGTCATAAATCCAAAGTGAGTTAACGGAATCTCGACCACTGTCGCTACGTAGAAACAGGACTTGATTACCTGATTCGGTTATTTGGAAACTGCGCGGGGCTCCAAGTTGAAAATTGCGAGTTGCTGCGCTTTGGCGTGGAAAGGATTCGGTCACCCCTTGATCCTGCCACGTTTAACTAGTGAGTGTCTCGTACAGTTGGTACATGACATTTAGTTCAGTCGACCAGCCAAATCAACGATTGTTGTTAGTACACGCGCATCCAGACGATGAAACGATTGGAAGCGGCGCAACTATGGCAAAGTACGTGGCCAATGGCGCACAAGTTACTTTAGTCACTTGCACACTGGGCGAAGAAGGCGAAATTTTAGTTCCAGAACTCGTGCATTTAGCCGCAGATAAATCTGATGAACTGGGTAAACATCGCATCACGGAATTGGCAGCAGCCATGGCCGAACTTGGCGTAACTGACTGGCAACTTTTGGGCGGACCTGGAACCTACCGTGATAGCGGAATGGTTGGCACTGCGCCAAACGATCGCCCAGATTGTTTTTGGCGTTCTGATTTATTAGAAGCAGCAAAGCATTTAGTAAAAGTAATTCGCGAAGCACGCCCGCAAGTCCTCGTTACTTACGATGACTTCGGTGGTTACGGACACCCGGACCACATTCAGGCACACCGTGTCGCAACTTACGCTCGTGACTTAGCAGCAGTTCCAACTTTTGCGCCAGAACTTGGCGGACCTTGGATGATTGAAAAGGTTTATTGGACTGCGTTTCCAGTAAGCGTGATGCGAGCTGGCATTGAGATGCTCAAAGCTGCTGGCGAAGACACTGGTTTTGCGGCGCAAGATCCTGATGAGATTCCGTTTGCTTGCCCAGATGAATATGTGACCACCGCAATTGATGGCGGTGAGTTTGCAGATCAAAAGATGCGCGCACTTCGGGCACATGCAACTCAGATAAGTACTGAAGAAGGATTCTTTGCACTGTCTAACAATCTCGGTTCCCAAGTTATGGGAACCGAGTACTACCGCTTAGTTGCAGGCGTACCTACTGGACCCTTCGATGAATTAGGTAGAGAAACTGATTTGTTTAGTGGCATCGCCAGTGACCAATAGATTAGATAAATGACAAAGCTTCGGATAGTTCTAATCAGTGCAGTATTCGGCATATTTGTCAGCATGATCGCTGGGTTTGCTCATGCCGATCGGATTGTGATTCTGGGAATCAGAATTCCGTATGGCTTAGTGCTCTCCTTGAGTATCTGCTTCTTATCCATTCTTTGGCTTAATCGACAGTTTCAAACCCGGCTTGCCGGCACCGTGTTTCTCGTGGCATGGGTACTAGTAACACTTCGAATGGCAATCGAATCAGAAACAGGGGACTTGATTTTCACCGTTACTTGGTATTCAACTGCTTACATAATTGCAGGCGCTGTTCTGCTGTCCATGGCTGCTGTTCTCCCTTCCATGCGCCTTCCAGCAACGCAAGTTTCGGAAGCGACCCAGCAGGTAGACACAGAAACTCAAGCCTGATGCGACAAAAAACCCTGTAGGCAGGTAGGTTTGTACTGCTGAGAAAGTTACGTTTCTCGCAGGATTTGTATGGAGGTCGAAATGACTTATGTGATCGCACTGCCTTGTGTTGACGTTAAAGACAAGGCTTGTATCGAAGAATGCCCAGTAGATTGCATCTACGAAGGCGATCGCATGATGTACATCCAGGCCGACGAATGTGTTGACTGTGGCGCTTGCGAACCAGTGTGCCCAACTGAAGCCATCTACTACGAAGATGATGTTCCAGAAAAGTGGGATAACTTCAAGGGCGTTAATACTGCCTTCTTCGAAACTCTTGGTTCTCCAGGTGGCGCTTCAAAAACTGGCAAAACCAGTAACGATCCAGAAGAAATCAAGTCTCTTCCACCACAGGTGAGTTAACTGATTTCACCACTTGCAAATGGGTTGCCAGATTTTCCTTGGGATCGAATTGCAGCTGCGGGAGATTTCGCTCGAAAGCACCCAGATGGCATTGTCGACTTATCTATAGGCACTCCAGTCGATGACACTCCTGAAGTAATTGCTGCTGCGCTAGCCGCTGCAGCAAACGCACC
>JBIIAS010000098.1:0-4695 GCA_044239795.1 Candidatus Nanopelagicales bacterium
TGAGGCAAGCCGCGCTGCCAAGGATTTGCAGCAGCACTAGATTGCCCAGAACTCAAGGCGAAAGTCGAATTACTTTCCAAGCCGATGCATCGGAAAGATCACTTGAGTCGCCAGTCTTAACAAAGCGCAATCGATCATGCAGACGCGAACGTCGTCCTTGCCAAAATTCAATTGCCAAAACCGTGATCAAGTAACCGCCCCAAGCATCTGGCAAAGGAACTTCTGTTCCTTCTGGATACTGTGCCTCAAGTTCTTTCATTCGTGATTCTAAAACTTCGCGAGATTCGATTACCGAAGATTGCGCGCTGACAATTGCGCCTAACTTGGAACCGTGTGGACGGGTTTCAAAGTAAGCGCCGGATTCCTCACGGGAAACTTTTGTTGCAGCACCAATTACATTGACTTGGCGGTGCAATGGATACCAAGGAAAGGTAACGCTGACTTGAGAGTTAGCAGCTATCGCATCTGCTTTAGTTGAACCATAGTTCGTATAGAACGTAAGTCCGCGAGCATCAATGCCTTTAAGTAAAACGGAGCGAGTTGAAACAACGTCGTCGGAATTACGAACTGCAATCACCATGGCATTTGGCTCGATAAGAGCTTCGCGACCTTCAGCAACAGCATCGGCTAACCACTTAGTGAATTGATCCAGCGGATTGCTGGCTAAATCAGCTTCGGTCAGTTGGTCCTTGTCATAAACAATTCTCATGTCCGATGGATTAGGCGTATCAATGCTCATGCCCTAAGTCTGGCGCAGATTCGTGGGACTTGCGAGCCATAACCTTTGACCGGCTTGTGTGCTTGGGCACGTGTTGTGCCAGAGTGTGTCTGTGTCCAAACTGCTCCTTGACTTAACGCCACTGCGGGAAATACCTGATTACCGCAGAATCTTTGCAGCAGTATCGATCAGCAATATCGGCCAACAGATGACGGCAGTAGCAGTTGCGATCCAGGTTTACGAGATCACAAAGTCTTCGTTCGCGGTTGGTCTAGTTGGTATGGCTCAGTTGTTGCCGCTAGTTGTGCTTGGACTATTCGGTGGCGCGATGTCTGACTCTTATGATCGCCGAACAATTGGTTTCGTTTCAGCTGTCGGCATGGCTGGATCCAGCGTCCTGTTATTGATCCAGGCAGTTCAAGGCAATCAAGAAGTTTGGCCACTGTATTTATTCGTTGCGATGTCATCGGGCTTTTATGCCGTTGGTAATCCAGCGCGACAGGCAATCATTCCGCGAATTGTTCCAAAGGAACAATTGCAAGCCGCTAACTCACTTTCTTTTCTAACTTGGAACATCGGTTTCACAATCGGACCACTTCTAGGCGGTGTCTTGATCGCAGCAACTGGTGATGTTGCTGTTGCCTACGCGATCGATGCAATCGCTTTCACTGTAATGATGTGGGCTATGTGGTCGCTTCCAAAACTTCCACCAATGGAAGGCGCACCACTTAAGCCAAACCTTTCTAGCGTCAAAGAAGGTTTAGTTTTCCTCAAAGGCAAACGCAATGTTCAAATGACTTTCTATTTAGATTTGTCGGCGATGATCTTTGGAATGCCTCGCGCGCTGTTTCCAGCGATTGCTCTGCTTTGGTATGGCGATTCCGGAGTCTCAACTGCGGCAATTGTTGGTTTACTTACTGCAGCTCCAGCATTAGGCGCAGCGCTATCGGCAATCTTTAGTGGTCCACTGCAACGAATCTATAAACAAGGAACAGCAATCGTTTGGGCAATCGTCGGTTGGGGCGCAGCCATTGCAGCCTTTGGCATGACTCGCAATCTTTACTTGGCGCTGTTTTTCTTAGCGATCGCGGGAGCTGCCGACAACATCAGCGCAATCTTTAGAACCACGATGATGCAGATTGTTGTGCCAGATGAATATCGGGGACGCTTGCAAGGATTATTCACCGTCGTTGTTGCAGGCGGCCCAAGACTTGGTGACTTTGAATCAGGAACTGTTGCCGCAATCGGAGGCGAACAACTTTCGGTCGTCAGCGGTGGTCTAGCTTGTATAGCCTGCACTTACGCACTGGTGCGATGGCATAAACCGTTTATGAAATACGACTCTCGAAACCCAGTTGCTTAGCTATTCAAAGTCACGGACTAACTTCGCCTCTTCCGCCGCCCTGCCATAAGACTGACCAGGAGGAAGCTTTAAAGTAGCGAGCAATCCCAGTATCAAGAAACCTGCTGCATAGAACGCGGTCTGCGTTAAGGCATCGGAGAATGCCTGGGCTGAAGCGGCTTGAATCTCAGGTGACCCTGGCGGATTAGCCAGACTTGGAATAGCAGTGCCAGCGGACTGCTCAACTGTTTGAGCAATCTGAGTTGAAACTTCCGCTGAAGCGCCAGTGTTTGCAACCGCAACCTCGGTGTTGTCATAAAGGCCAACGAATAAAATTGTGCCAAGCACTGCCGTTCCCATCGCAGAACCAATTTGTCGCGCGGTACTTTGTGTACCGGAAGCCTGACCACTCTTGGTCATTGGCACATCAGACAAAATCAATCCAGTTAATTGTGCAGTCGCGTAACCAACACCAACACCATAGATAAACAACCAGATGCCCAAAATCCATCCGCTAGCTGAAGGCGAGATGGTTAATGCAATACCAATGATGCCGATAATTTCTAGAACTAAACCAAGGCGTGCCACAAATCGTGGATTGCGTTTATTTGCAATTACTGCTGCGGTCGGAGCAGCAAAGAACGCGCCAACAGCTAAACATGCCAACAATCCACCAGCACCAAGAGCTGACCAACCCAAGACACTTTGCATGAACAGTGGCAACGAGAACAAAATGCCAAACTCTCCAAGACTGACAATCAAGCCTGCAAACGATCCATAACCAAAGGTTGGAATCTTGAATAATTCAAAGTCAATCAACGCTGACTTGCCAGCGACAGTGCGACGAGTTTCATAAACAAATAGCCCAACTAAGCTCACGACCGCAATGATGAATGCGTAAGCAACTGGTGACCATTGACCTTGCACCCAAGTTCGGCCCAGGAATTCTGAATCCTTAGTTGCGCTCCACCAGCCGTAGTTACGACCTTCGATCAACGCAAAGATTAATGCGGCGATACCGAGGCTGGATAAAACGGCACCAACCCAATCCGGTGCACCCAGATCATCTTCAGCTCGTGACTTTGGAACAAATTTCCCAGCACCGATAGCTACGAATAACGAAATTGGCACGTTGATCCAAAATGACCAATGCCAGCTAAAGGTCTGAGTCAACCAACCGCCAAGTAAGGGACCAAGGGCAGCCATGCCACCGATAATCGACCCGTAAAACGCAAACGCGATGGCACGAGACTTGCCTTTATAAAGGTCGTTAACAATTGAAAGCGAAGTTGGTGACATCATTGCGCCACCTAAACCCTGCACTGCGCGAGCAGCAATTAAAGTGCTTGCCGATGTCGAAGTTGCAGCCAAAATACTTGAGCCAGCGAAAACCAATCCACCCAAAATGAAAACAAGTCGTCGACCGTATCGATCACCCAGGCGGCCGGCAACAATCAAGAACGCTGCAAAAGTAAGCGCGTAAACCGCATTGACCCATTCTGCATCGATTGAATCGATACCCAGATCCACAATGATCGTTGGCAAAATGACGTTGACGATTGTGGCATCCATGATGATCAGGGCCACACCAAGACCAATGAAAATCATTGGGGTCCAACCAGCGGCTGGCTTATCGCTTACTTCAGGATTGGTATTTGTTTGGCTCATATTTACAGGCTAGCGAAGTGGCTATTGGGAGTGTGGGACGTTACTTTCCCTTTGGATTTGCAGCCTTCTTAACTGGCTTTATTTTCAGATCATCATCGTGCGGATTCTGCCCAACCTGAACACCCTTAGGCAACTTACTTAATCGATCTAGCGCTTCAAGCCGTTCGGCCGCGTGATCAACGATTGGCTCTGGGTAACCATGATCGAATGCCCCGGGAACATTCCATGGTTCGTGAACTGCGCCGCCTGGAATATGTGAAAGCTCTGGAATGTATTTACGAACGTATTCGCCATTTGGATCGAACTTAATGCCTTGCCCAATTGGATTAAACACTCGGTAATACGGCGAAGCATCTGTGCCACAACCTGCAGTCCATTGCCAACCGTGACTATTGCTGGCTAGATCGCCGTCGAGTAACCAGTCAAAGAAATAGTTCGCACCACGTTGCCATTCGATGTGAAGGTCTTTGAGTAAGAAGGATGCAACGACCATACGAACTCGGTTATGCATCCAACCTTCGGCACGTAACTGCCGCATACCTGCATCAACAAATGGATAACCCGTTCGCCCTTCACACCAAGCCGCAAACTTTTCATCTGATTCAGGACCGGTGTCATACTTCATCTGGGCATAAAGCGGATTGAAGTAATCCGTAAATGTGTCGGGACGCTGGAATGCAACTTCGGCATAAAACTCACGCCAGGCAATTTCTTTTCGAAAGACTTCATGTCCTTTGCTGTCGCCTAGTCGAGCCAACAGTGTGCGCGGATGAATCTCGCCCCACTTGAGCGCAATACTTAAGCGCGATGTTCCTGCAAGATCCGGTCGGTTGCGATCCTCATCGTAAGTATCAATCGGGCCAGCCAAAAACGTTTCAAAAAGTTCCAGCGCAGCAGCTTCGCCCGCGCGAGGAATCTCAACGCTGCCAGTGTCAGGTCGGTCTGGATACCCATCGCAAGTATCAAC
>JBIIAS010000099.1:0-4649 GCA_044239795.1 Candidatus Nanopelagicales bacterium
TAACACATCCCAATAGATGCTGTGTTTATGTTGATTGCGCATTAAGCGCAATCAAATGAGGACTTGCGTCCTAACACATCCCAATAGATGCTGTGTTTATGTTGATTGCGCATTAAGCGCAATCAAATGAGGACTTGCGTCCTAACACATCCCAATAGATGCTGTGTTTATGTTGATTGCGCATTAAGCGCAATCAAATGAGGACTTGCGTCCTAACACATCCCAATAGATGCTGTGTTTATGTTGATTGCGCATTAAGCGCAATCAAAAAGTTACGAAGTAGTTGCGAATCCAACACGGCCTGAAGCCTGGGCGCCGATTTCGATAAATGCAATCTTGTCGCCAGGAACAATTACCGTGCGACCCTTTTCATCTGTAAGCGTTAAGAGTGAACCTGTTGCAAGTGCCGCATCGATGGACTTCTGAACAGCAGCTAAAGCTTCGTTGCTTTCAAGAACAACCTCACGATTTACGTGCTGAATACCAATTCGAATTTCCATGTCGGCTTCTCCAAAATATTTAAGTGATCAACTAAGAGTCTACGTTAACTAATGCGATCTTCGAGGCTAAGTATGTCTGCCTCGGGCGAACTTGCCAAAGCTTGAATTGAATTCAAGCCATTCCATGCAAGATCTAAGGTTTGTGATATTGCTTTATCAATTGACACTGGCCTACCAAGACGAAGCCAGCGCCAAGCTGCCGCTTGAGCCATGCCAGTTAAACCTCCAGCCAGGATGTTGGCCTCTCCCAAGGCCATTCCAGTCTGTTTTGAAACTTCCGCTCCAACAATTCTTGACACTTGGGATACGACATCTTCGACACGAGCGCGTACGTCATGATTCATAGTGAAGTCAGATTCAAAAATCAGACGATAACCAAGATCTGCATCATCGACCAGATTGAAGTAGCAAGCGATTGCAGCTTTTAATCTGGCGTTGTTAGTTGATTCAGATTCGATGGCATCACGCACCTGTTCAACAATTGCATCTACACGTTCATCAAGAATGCCCAAATAAAGTTCATGTTTGGACGAAAAGTGCTGATACAGGATTGGCTTACTAACACCCGCTCGATCTGCAATATCGTCCATCGAGGCTAAATGGAAGCCCTTTTCGGTAAAGACCTCTAGTCCTGCTCGCATGACGGCAGATCGCCGAAGATTTTCCTTTGCAGTTCTGATTTCAGAGCCGGTTAACTCAGTGTCAAAAAAAGGGACGCTTTCCATAACCTTTACGCTAGACCTTGCTTGGTAACTTGTCCCAGCCACCCTAGTTTTCTGCAAAACCCTTGCGATTACTGTCCATGATGTATCGCGATTAAACATGAAACCGAAAAACAGGGTTGGATAGAGGCATAACGTTCGTAGGAGTCAAAATGTCATTACCCCCATTAGTTGAACCAGCTGCAGAGCTGACCGTTGATGAAGTGCGTCGCTACAGCCGCCACTTGATCATTCCTGATGTTGGCATGGCCGGACAGAAGCGCCTTAAGAATGCAAAAGTATTGTGCGTAGGTGCAGGTGGCTTAGGTAGTCCAGCGCTTATGTATTTAGCTGCTGCTGGTGTTGGAACTTTGGGTATCGTTGAATTCGACACCGTTGATGAATCGAACTTGCAACGCCAGATCATTCACAGTCAAAGTGATATTGATCGTCCAAAAGTTGATAGCGCTGCTGACACCGTTAAGGGAATCAACCCATACGTGAATGTTGTTAAGCATGAAACACGTCTTGACTCAACAAATGTCATGGAGCTGTTTGCGCAGTACGACTTGATTGTTGATGGCACCGATAACTTCGCAACTCGTTACCTAGTAAATGACGCATGTGTTTTGCTTAACAAGCCTTACGTCTGGGGTTCGATTTATCGCTTCGACGGTCAAGCAAGTGTCTTCTGGTCTGAACATGGTCCGTGCTACCGATGCCTTTACCCAGAACCACCACCGCCAGGCATGGTTCCATCGTGTTCTGAGGGCGGCGTACTTGGCGTGCTCTGCGCATCCATCGGTTCGATTCAGGTTACTGAAGCGATCAAAGTTCTAACTGGAATTGGCGATCCACTTGTGGGCTCTCTTATCGTTTATGACGCACTTGAAATGACTTACCGCAAAATCAAAATGCGTAAAGATCCAAATTGTGCTGTATGCGGTGAAAATCCAACCGTTACTGAGCTAATTGATTACGAAGCATTCTGCGGCGCAGTTTCAACTGAAGCTGCTGAAGCAATTGTTGATTCAACTATCAATGTCAAGCAGCTGGATGAAATGTTGAAGGCTCGTGAGCGTGGCGAGAAAGACTTCTTGCTTATTGACGTCCGTGAACCAAATGAATATGACATTGTGAGCATTCCTGGCGCCGTGCTTATTCCAAAGAATGAATTCTTGATGGGTGATGCCTTAACCAAGATGCCAACTGACAAGCA
This sequence comes from Candidatus Nanopelagicales bacterium, assembly GCA_044239795.1. Classification (GTDB taxonomy): domain Bacteria; phylum Actinomycetota; class Actinomycetes; order S36-B12; family UBA5976; genus UBA5976. The sequence goes on from JBIIAS010000099.1 coordinate 2,421, forward strand.
GATTGTTTTGCATTGCAAAGTGGGCGGTCGTTCAGCCGAAGTTTTGGCGGCAGTCAAGGGTGCAGGATTTAAGGATGCCATTCACGTTGGCGGCGGAATCCTTGCTTGGGTCAGCCAGATCGAACCTGACAAACCTTCTTACTAGTTCGACTTATAGATCGCCGGTTCGCTGCAGATTTCTAAATGCGAACCAACCAGGAATAGTTGGAATCCAGAAAGTCATTAAACGAAATACTAAAGTGGCTGAAATTGCTATGCCAGCGTCAATACCGGCTGCAGTTAAGCCAGCAGCAAGGGCGGCTTCAACCGCACCCAGACCACCTGGTGTTGGTGCGGCCTGTCCAACAACCGAGCCAGCTAGATAGACCAGGGCGATAGCGGCGATGGATGCATCAGTCGTGAATGCACGCACTGCAGCAATCAAGCACGCACAATAGGCCAAGTTAAGGAGTAAAACTCCAAATACTCCAGTTGCCAATTTTGTAGGTTGGTTTGCAAGCGAGGAAAGTCTTGGCAACACTTGGGAAAAAATCGGTTGAATTTTTTCGGTAGCCCAGTGCCTCACCTTAGGAATTGTGAACACCGCCGAGGCTGATAGCGCTACGACAAGGAACACAATGATCGCGGTACGTGGTGGACGGAACGAAAAGTCACTCGAAGTTCCCGCAGCAATTACCGCAATGAACAGTAAGAAGATGTGGCTAAAGAAAGCCATGGCTTGAGCCACCGCCACGCTAGCGCCCGCTAGCGTGGCATGCATTCCTTGCTTTGAAAGATATCGAACATTGATTGCAACTGAACCTAATGTTGGGGGCGCAACCAGTGTTGCAAATGAAGCAGCCCATTGCGCCTGAAAAGTTTTCCAGAATGAAAGTCGCTCCGGGACTACACCCGACAAAGCCAGGGTTGCTGCAACGTAAGTGAGTGCAGACAAACCTAATCCAGTTAACAACCAGCTAGTGTCAGCGGTTCTAAAGACTTCCGAGAAGTTCACTCGACCAAGTTGAGTTAACAAGAGGTAAGCCGCAATTGTTCCCGCAAAAATAGTTAGCAATGTTCGTGGCTTAACACGTTCAATTTCAATTGCTTCAACATCGGTTTCAGGCATGTTCTGCAGAATTGTGGCTCGTAGAGTTGTTAGTAGTTCACGATTTTCTTTTAGATGTGCGCGGGTATGCGACGATAGTGCAACTGGTTGTAGCGCTGGTAAGGCGCGAGCTAAGCCAGCGTCACCAAGCACAACTCGACCGGCTTGAATTGCGCGCACTGGGTCAGACTCAATTGAGAGAGTTACCAATGCTTCAGCAAGATCAATGCGCAACAAAACTTCAGATGCGGCGACAGTGCCATCTTCAAGACCTTGAATGTAAACCTTGCCGTCACTTGCCTGCAGAAAGTTTTCAGCAATTAAGGCACGATGCGCGATCCGGGCTGATTGCAAATCCCGAACGATTTCCCAAGCTCCGGCAAGTTCAGCATCACCAAGAGAATGTCCAACCGAGTCAAAAGATTTACCCGGAACATGCTGAAAGGCAAGCACTGCTGCATCAGGTCCGACTTCAGCGACCGCAATTAAATGTTGAGTTGGAATTCCTGCTGTGGAAATTGCCCAGCTATTCAGTGCAATTCTTTCCAAGCGTCGACGCATTGAAGTACCAGCGCCACCTGAATCATCGCGCAATCTAACGGAGCGATAAATTGCCTGCGCTAAACCTGCACCTTCGAGATCGCGATCCAAAACGATCAAATCAATTCGTTGACCATCTGTAGTACTGGCGTCGTACTTGCGTCCAGACTCCAGAACTTCGGCTGCCCGAAGCAGAGTGAGTGGCAGGCCAAGTGCAGTCATGGCTTTGGCAATTTCATTTCCGGATGGGCGAGTGGTGTCGGTACCAAGCAGGTAGCGAATCAGTAAACCAGTTGCCCAACCTGCAAGTAATGAAACACCGAGACCAGCTGCAGTCACACCACCGCTGACAATGTTTGCAAGTGCAATTGACCCAATAACGATTCCCGCAACAATGTTCCATCGCGGCCTGGACATGATGCGAGCCACGGTTGTGAATGCCGCTAAACCGCCAACCACAATACTGAATGGAACTGCAGTCGTTGGATCTGTTGTTCCAGCAAACGCAAGCAGAAGTCGATCAGAACTGGACTGAATGAGCGCCCAGGATGAAACCGAAAGAATTACTACTGTGACAAGTAGGGCAGCTATAGATTCAACTA
>JBIIAS010000100.1:0-4636 GCA_044239795.1 Candidatus Nanopelagicales bacterium
GTCCATCAGGATCAGATGCGGGTGACCAAAAACGGATTGCTACCCCAGAGCAAGCACTTTCAGATGGGGCCAACTTGTTGGTTATCGGACGGCCAATCACCGCAGCTGCGAATATCGCTGAAGCCGCAGCCACCATTGCTAGTAACATAGCGAAGTGGCCGTACCAGTCTTAACTAATGAGCAACGCATTGCTGCGTCTGCCAAGGCTGTTGAAGTTCGTACCAAGCGTGCCGCACTTCGTCGCCAGTTGAAGGAATCAAAAATCACATTCACCGAAGTTCTAGCAGTCGCTGATAGCGATGACATTGTTTCAGGAATGCGCGTAGTAACAATTTTGGAATCACTCCCTGGCATCGGAAAGATTAAAGCATCAGCACTTATGGAAACTTGCGATATTGCGTTATCTCGCCGCATGAAAGGGCTTGGTTCATCCCAGGCTTTAAAACTTAAATCCGCATTGAACGGACGGGCATCATGAGCGCCCATTTGGTTGTGCTTTCTGGCCCAAGTGGCGTTGGAAAATCTTCAGTTATTCGCGAAGCCCTGAAAGAACTTCCAACAACTTGGCTTTCAGTTTCTGCCACAACTCGCGCGCCTCGACCTGGTGAAGTTCATGGCGAAAATTATTTTTATGTCAGCCAAGAAGAATTTGATCGCATGATTTCAAACGATGAGCTATTGGAATGGGCAGAGTTTGCCGGTAATCGCTATGGCACACCTCGTAAATCTGCCGAAGAGAAATTGGCCCAGGGCATTCCGGTGCTCCTAGAAATTGAAGTGCAGGGTGCTCGCCAAGTTAGGGAGTCAATGCCCGAAGCTGTCCTAGTTTTTCTTGAGCCACCTGCCTGGGCCGACTTAGAAGCCCGCCTTGCTGGCCGGGGGACAGAGACCGCCACTCAAATCCAAGAACGCTTAGATACCGCCCTAAAAGAGTTGGAATCATCGGGTTTCTTTGATCACGTGATCGTAAATGACGACGTTTCGCGGGCAGCCCGCGAGTTGGTACAATATCTCCAGTAAGAGTTTTCCCAAATCACTGATTTCAAGGAGTCCAACGTGACTGCAGCTGCTCCAGAGGGCATCACCAACCCACCGATCGACGAACTTTTGGCCGTCGCGGACTCCAAGTATGCATTAGTTATCTACGCAGCCAAGCGCGCGCGTCAGATCAACGCTTATTACTCACAGCTTGGTGAAGGTCTTCTTGAATACGTTGGTCCACTAGTTGAATCCGGTAATCAAGAAAAGCCATTGTCAATTGCACTTCGCGAAATCAACGAAGGCAAATTGACCATTGAACCGGAAACTGCTGCTTAAGTCGGTTTAACCGACCATAGTTATCGGAACTTTCCGTGACTTCCTCAGCACGAACAAAATCACTTAACGTAGTCCTTGGCGTCAGCGGGGGCATTGCTGCATACAAAGTTGCCTCAATTCTGCGACTACTCACTGAAGCCGGACACAACGTACAAGTTGTTCCAACCCAAGCCGCACTAAATTTTGTTGGATCCGCAACATGGGAAGCACTTTCTGGCAATCCAGTTATCTCAGAAGTTTGGGATGACGTTCCTGATGTGCCACACGTGCGCATTGGGCAGGCTGCAGATTTAGTTATTGTTGCGCCAGCTACTGCAGATTTACTTTCCCGCGCAGCAAGTGGCGCAGCAAATGACTTACTTACCAATGTTTTACTTACAGCACGCTGCCCAATTGTTTATGCCCCTGCCATGCATACCGAAATGTGGCTTAACGCAGCTACGCAAGAAAACGTTGCGACACTGCGTTCACGTGGATCCATAGTTATTGATCCAGCTGATGGTCGACTAACTGGCGCTGACAGCGGACCTGGTCGATTGCCTGATGCTGAAGAAATTGTTTCGGTAGCACTTGGCGTACTAAGCGAACAAGATCTTTTAGGCCAAGACATCGTGATCACTGCAGGTGGCACGCGAGAGTTCCTAGATCCAGTTCGCTTCTTGGGAAATAGTTCGAGTGGCAAGCAAGGTGTGGCGTTAGCGATAGCGGCACGTGATCGTGGTGCGAAAGTTACTTTGATTTGTGCCAATGTTTCAGTGCCAATGCCAGCTGGAGTAACCATTGAAAATGTAATCACTGGTGATGACATGCACGAAGCTGTGATGAAGGCTTCAATGACTGCCGATGCAATCGTGATGGCAGCAGCAATCGCTGATTACAAGCCGAAATCAACCCACAGTTCAAAGATGAAGAAATCTGATGATGGATCTTCGCCAACAATTGAATTAGTCCGCACCACTGACATTTTGGCTGACCTAGTAACTCATCGAAATACTTCGCACCCAGACCAATTAATCGTGGGTTTTGCCGCTGAAACCGGTGATGATCATGGTTCAGTGCTTGAGCACGGAATTGCAAAATTGCAACGAAAAGGCTGCGACCTATTGGTTATTAATGAAGTGGGCCCAAACCTAGCTTTTGGCATGGATGACAATGAAGTGACGATCTTGACTCGTGAGCCTGCCTCGCAAACCAAGGTCTCTAAGACCTCAAAGACACAAATAGCCCACGCCATTTGGGACGCAGTTATTGCGCTTCAGCACTAACAGTTAGTGCAAACCTCTAGCAATTAGCCGATCCGCTTGCTCAATCACACACTCAAACCTGATAAAGTTCTAGAGGAAATGCGCACCTGACCAGGAGCCCCTAAGTATGCGCGCAGCCCACATACTTACTGTTCTCTATTTAGCAAAGGCACTTACATGTCAGGTCGTTTATTTACTTCTGAATCAGTTACTGAGGGTCATCCAGACAAGATGGCAGATCAGATTTCTGATGCCATCCTTGATGACTTATTAGCTCAAGATCCAAAGAGCCGCGTTGCGGTTGAAACCATGCTTACAACTGGACAAATCCACGTTGCAGGTGAAGTCACAACAAATGGCTTTGCCGACGTTATGGCACTTGTTCGCACTGTTGTAAACGAAATTGGTTACGACAGCTCCGAAAAGGGCTTCGACGGAAATTCTTGTGGCATCTCAGTTTCGATTGGCGCTCAGTCACCAGACATTGCGCAGGGCGTTGACGATGCATTCGAAGAGCGCGTTTCAGGTTCCGAAGACCCACTAGATCGCCAAGGCGCTGGTGACCAAGGACTTATGTTCGGTTACGCATCTGATGACACACCTGAACTAATGCCGCTTCCAATCACAATCGCTCACCGTCTGGCTGAGCAGTTAACTTCAGTTCGCAAGTCCGGCCAGATGGGTTACTTACGCCCAGACGGTAAGACACAAGTAACTATCGAGTACGACGGAGATCGTCCAGTACGTCTCGACACAGTCGTGGTTTCTTCCCAGCATGCAGACAACATTGATCTAGACAAACAACTTGCGCCAGAAGTTCGCGCAAACGTTGTTGAGCCAATTCTTGCCAAGTTCGACATTGATGCAACTGACTTCAAGCTATTGGTTAACCCAACTGGCAAGTTCGTTGTTGGTGGACCGATGGGTGATGCTGGTCTAACTGGCCGCAAGATCATCGTTGACACTTACGGTGGCATGGCTCGTCACGGTGGTGGCGCTTTCTCCGGTAAAGATCCATCAAAGGTTGACCGCTCAGCCGCTTACGCAATGCGTTGGGTTGCAAAGAACGTTGTTGCTGCCGGTCTTGCTAAGCGTTGTGAGGTACAGGTCGCTTACGCAATCGGTAAGGCACATCCAGTTGGCGTATTCGTTGAAACTTTCGGAACCGGAACGGTTCCAGAAGAAAACATTCGCCAGGCAGTTTTGAAGGTATTCGATCTTCGCCCAGCTGCGATCATCGCTGATCTAGAACTTCTTAACACCAGCGTTGTGAAGTACCGCCCAACCGCGGCTTACGGACACTTCGGCCGCCCAGGATTCACCTGGGAACGCACCGATCGCGCCGAAGCTCTTAAGGCCGCAATCTAATACCAAGCAATCTCCAAACAAAGGGTCAGGATTTTTCCTGACCCTTTGTTTTTGCCGAGATCAAAGTTTCAATTTGATTAGCCTTGGGTGAAACAAAGCCGAACGTCTAAAAAGCAATTTATGCCAAAATTCTGTGGCATAAATTGCGGGTTCGGCGTGTTTGCACCCAAGGGTAAGAACGTAATCTCAACGCATATATGTCATGTCAGATAAGAGTGAAAGACTGTTCTCGTGAGTGACGATCAACTAAGCCTGGTCCCAGGCAAAAAGAAGCGAGTTAAGGCAGAAGTTCCGATTGCCAAAATCGCACCCGTCGCCCACATCGTTATCGACAGTCCACTCCCACATCTTGATCGCGTATTCGATTACGCAGTGCCTGAGAAGTTTTCTGATCTTGCTCAACCAGGCGTTCGAGTCCGCGTCCGCTTCGCTGGAAAGTTAACAGATGGCTGGCTCATCTCGCGTTCAGATGAAAGTGATCATCCAGGAACTCTTGCAGCCTTAACTAATGTGATCTCGCCAGAAGTTGCATTAACTCCTGAAGTCCTTGAATTAGCCAAGTCTGTGGTTGCCAGACAAGGGGGCACACTTTCTGATGTCTTGCGAAGTGCTATCCCAAATCGTCATGCCACCGCTGAAGCAACTGAGTTTCCGCCAGCGCCAAAAGTTTCCGACATCGAACCAACTGCTTGGGCTGATTACACCGG
>JBIIAS010000176.1:0-4596 GCA_044239795.1 Candidatus Nanopelagicales bacterium
AAACTGGTGGCTCTGGTGGAGGCGCCAATTGTGCAGTACCAAATTGTTCAGTAGGTTCAGGCAGATCTGGACAGGGGTTTTCGGGTGCGACTGGTGTTCAGGGAAATAGTCCAAATTATTGGGCAGGCGGTGGCGGCGGCGGCGCTGGGGGTCTAGGTGGCGCAGCAGCTGCTTATAACAGCTCCACACTTAATGCTCGGGGTGGTGTTGGTGGTGCTGGCTTACTCAATTCAATTACAGGCTCACAGGTTTGCTATGCCGCGGGTGGTGCCGGTGGCTTTCACTATGCATATGGCCAAAATGGAAATAGTGGAGTAAGTGGTGGTGGTTGTGGATCTGGTGCAATCGGTGGTTCTACAGGTTTTCCTTCGAGTTTTAGCAACCTAGCGTCTGCCTCAGAACCCGGCGCTGCAAATACTGGTTCGGGCGGTGGTGGTGGTGGCTTCGGTCCCTTCAATGGAAACGCCGGTGCTACAGAACAAAATTATAATGGAGGCGCAGGTGGCTCTGGTGTTGTAATAGTTAGGTATCAAAGTCCGACCGCAGTTTCGGCACCAAACTCTGTTTCTGTAACTGCAGCACCTTTAGCCCTAAACGTTACCTGGAGCGCTCCTACCAAGTCAGCTGGATCTGTTACTGGATACCAGATTGAGCACTCAACAACTGGAACAGCTTCTGGAACTTGGACGGTAGCATCTTCATCGGTTCCGGCGGGCACTACTTCGTTTTCGATAACCGGACTATCAAGCTCTACGGCCTACTACGTTCGAGTTGCCGCAAGGTACTCAAGTGGTCTCGGGCCGTATGGCTATCCGTGGACATCAAAGTATCGAACTACATCACCTACGCGCAGTGGATCAGACATTGTTTATGCTTCAGGCAGCGCAGGTCAGGCACAAACTAGTTTCTCGCGCGTTAGATATGTAATGGCTGCGACGTTAAACGGTTCAGTGCAGTCGGTTGACGCTAACTTTGACAGAGCGATTTCAGGATCAGGAAATCTAAACTCAATCGCAAACCTTCAAGTCCCAACCGCAACAAGCGGTTCGGCAGTTCAGGGAAACGTATCTGATCTAACTGTGATTTCATCAACAGGAGGCTTGGTTACCGATGGTCATGGCCTGACAGGGCGACTGGAGTTATGGGGATCGAATTATGCTCCGGAACCTGCAGGTCGCCAAGCTAGCAACATTTATGACGACTATGACACGAACTGGGGCACTGGGAGTTACGGATCATTCCAACTTCATAATCTAGAGTCAACGAGCCGTCAGACGATTTTTGCCTGGAACCGTCACGGCAGCTCACCTGAAATCGGATTTGGAAATCACACTGGCACCCATTCCGATTGGACTTTCTGTGCGGATAGTGGGACATGTGCAAATCGGACAAGCTTTAGTTTAGAAATATTTGCTAATGATCCAATAACTCCACAAGTAGGTCCAGCCCTAACACCTACTTTTGGTGCCAGTACAACTACGCCGGTTGGTTACACCTTCCAAATCACAAACTACGACGGTGCATACACCTGGACCGGAAGCTCTACTGCAAGCGGAACTGTATCAATCAGCGGAACTGGTTTGGTGACGGTTACAGGGCTTGCACCTTCGACAAGCTCTACAACAACAATCAACACAACACGCACTGGATATACGTCCAGCACAGCAAACACGACTGGAACTTCTAGCGGTCCGGTATTCAGCTATAACTTCTCTGATTTGAATTCGTATAACTCTGCGTCGCCAGGAACTGTTACAGATCTTTCTGGCAACGGCAGAACGGGAACTGTTACAAACGGAAGTGGAGGGGCAACTACTTCCTGGACACAATCGACAGGGTCACTAAGTTTCCCTGGCGGCTCAGTTACCACTGGACCATTTATTGATCTTCCAAACATGTCAAGCACACCCTTTAATTCATACGGCGTCACAATTGACTTCGAAGCGAGTTTTGGTTCAGGTAAAGACAACTATGAACGCATACTCGACTTCTCGGAATCGGGAAGTGCAAACGACAACCTAATTGTTTTCCGGGATGCTCAAACTAGCAACATAGGTTTAGAAATTTATAACGGTGGCAGTGGAGTCCGCTGCACATTTGTAAATGCGATTTCGGAAAATGTCTTAACTCGATACACAATCATGGCTAATGGAACTAACTGTCAACTTTGGAAAGATGGAACATCCATAACTACACAAGCATTTACTGGGCGAGCTGCTTCGGGAATAACTTGGATAGATAACTTCATTGGAAAAAGTAACTGGCCAGATGCTCAATATGAAGGTTCCTTAAGATCGATAAGACTTTATTCTGGTCCATTTACTCCAACTCAAATTGGCGCATTCGATTACAAGACCATTACTTACAGTGCCAACGGCGGTTCAACAACACCCGCTTCAGGAATAACTTCCGGAAGCATTCGCCTACCAGCGGCAATAACACGCAATGGATACACGTTCCAGGGTTGGTATAACGGAATCAATTATTTGTCTTCTACGAAACGTGGTGATGCGAGCGCAAGCTACACGCCAACAGCGACTGAAACAATCCAAGCCGGCTGGTCTGGAAACTCAAACACTGTAACTTTCAATTCCAACTACACCGGTGGCCCAACGGCAACAACACAAACAATTACTACAGACGTTCAAACTGTATTAACCGCGAATACATTCACTCGAACCGGCTATACCTTCGCTGGTTGGAACACAGCTGCCAATGGCTCCGGTACTGCATACGCGAATAGCGCAAATGTGACTATTAGTTCTGCACTCAATTTGTTCGCACAATGGACGGCAAATTCAAACACTGTAACTTTTAATTCCAATTACACGGGTGGGCCAACTGCTGCGACACAATCAATAACGACCGATGCTTCAACTGCATTAAGGGCTAATACCTTTACGCGTTCGGGATACACATTTTTTGGATGGAATACCGTTGCAGATGGTTCCGGTACTTCCTATACAAATAGCGAAGCAGTAACTTTGAGCGCGCCATTAACTCTCTTTGCAGTCTGGTACCGAATTTCGATCACAACTCAACCTGTTGGCAAGGCAAGTGGCACGACTCTGCAAACGCAGCCTGTTGTTCGAATTGAAGATGGAAACGGAGCTACAGTTACATCCCATTCCGCCACATCAGTAACCGTAGCCATTGCGTCTGGTTCTGGGGGCGCACTGGGTGGAACCCAAACCCTTACATTCACAAACGGTGTTGCAACTTTCACAAACTTAACTTTGTCGGGAACGGTTGGAACTAATTACGTTCTCTCCTTTACTTCGAGCCCGTCCTACACAGCTGCCACTTCACAAAATGTCACGGTAACTCCAGGAGCAGTTTCAGCCGCTAATTCAACGGTTACTCCAACGACGACGACGCTTTTTGCTGATGGTGTGAGTACCCAGAAATTCACAGTTACTTTGAAAGATGCTCAAGGAAATACCTTCACGTCTACAAGTGACACTGTGGTTTTTTCGCGAAGCAACAACCTCGGAACATTTGGAACAACAATTAATACTGCCCCTGGCGTATACGAAGGTGTTTACACCTCAGGCACATCTCCAGGAACAGACACAATCACAGTCTCTGCAAATTCCATAGCCTTATCCACTCAGCCTGTAATAACGCTGAATCCAGGTATCCCATCTGCTACAACTTCCACGGTGACAGCAGCATCAACTTCATTAACAGCTGATGGTTCTTCAACTTCTGTTGTCACCATTCGACTTAAGGACAGCTCGGGCAACAACATTCCACGCGGTGGTGCAGCAGTTTCAATCCGCGTATCCTCCGGACCAGGATCTGTTGATTCCATCGTTGACAACCAAAACGGAACTTACACAACTACTTTCAGGTCATCCACGACCTCAGGTACGACCACTTTGATTGCAAGTGTTGGTGGCACTGACATTGTTGATACCGAAACCATCACATCAAACCCTGGTACTGCAATCAAACTTGGTGTGACAGTTCAGCCGTCAAATTCGAATGCCAGTGGCGCAACACTAGCGACCCAACCAAGAGTTGCAATTCAGGATGCCAATGGCAACACAGTTACAACAGCGTCGGCCACGATCACGGTTGGACTTGTTGGAACGAATGGAACTTTGGGTGGAACTTTAACTGCAAACACATCAAGCGGTGTTGCAACTTTCTCGGGCCTCACACTTGCTGGTCTGACTTCCAATACTTATCGATTGAGCTTTAGTGCCAGTAGCCTTACGGGCCTCAATTCAGACTTGATTTCAATTACTCCAGGTGTTGCGTCAACAGCGACCTCAACGGTTATCGCTTCAAACACTTCAATCGTGGCAAATGGATCAACTACATCCACCATCACAGTTCAACTTAAAGACGCTCAGGGCAACGATTTAACAGCCAATGGTGGAACGGTTGTAGTTTCAAAGTCTTCTGGTGGTGGAACCGTAGGCGAAACCACAAACAACAACAACGGTAGTTACTCTGCAACTTTCACTTCACCAACAACAGTTGGCACGGCAGTTATCCAAGCAACTGTTGGTGGCAGCACCATAACGGACACCGACACGATTTCATTAGTTGCTGGTCCAGCCGCGAAAATTTCTATCAGCAGAGCTC
>JBIIAS010000101.1:0-4543 GCA_044239795.1 Candidatus Nanopelagicales bacterium
CAAGGTTGCAGTTGTTGCAGGCTACGGCGACGTCGGCAAGGGTTCTGCTGAATCACTTCGCGGTCAAGGTGCGCGCGTTATCGTTACTGAAATCGATCCAATCTGTGCACTTCAGGCAGCAATGGACGGTTACCAAGTTCTGCCAATCGAGGACGTAATCGACACGGCCGACATCTTCATCACCGCAACTGGTAACAAAGATGTAATCAGCGTTGAGCACATGTCTCAGATGAAGCACCAAGCAATAGTTGGCAACATCGGTCACTTCGACAATGAAATCGACATTGCAGGTTTGCAACAGTACCCAGGCATCAAGCGTCGCAACATCAAACCACAGGTTGATGAGTGGATCTTCCCAGATGGCCACAGCATCATCATGTTGTCTGAAGGTCGTTTGCTTAACCTTGGTAATGCAACTGGTCACCCATCATTTGTAATGAGTAACTCATTCACAAACCAGGTACTAGCTCAGATTGAACTTTTCACCAAGATTGATGAGTACGAATTGGGTGTCCACGTTCTGCCTAAGCACCTAGACGAAAAGGTAGCTCGTTTGCACCTTGACGCACTTGGTGTGAAGTTGACCGAACTTTCCAAGACCCAGGCTGATTACCTCGGCGTGGATATCAACGGTCCTTACAAGTCAGACCTATATCGTTACTAGGAATGAATCCTTTAACTCCATCCGGCGGCGCTTCCGGTTTTCCGGGGGCGCCGTGGGCTTTTAGGCGCGCACTTGCCAGAGGCGACGACCTAAAGATCCCAACGTGGGGCATGGGCGATGTAATCATCTCGCTGGTTGGTGCAATCGGATTAAGTCTGGTTGTCAGCCTTGGCTTGATGTCGCAAAACATTGATCCGGAAAATGGCTGGGGCTTAATTGTTGCGTTCAGTGCGCCATGGCTTGCTATGGCTGGCTGGCCGATCCTTGCGACCACTTTTAAAGGCAATGGACCAAAAATCGATTTAGGTTTAATTGCCCCACGAACACATTTACGACTTGGATTTGCCGCCGGACTGCTATCCCTAGCTGCAGCTAGTTTGGTAGCAGTTATTGTTACTCAGTTCACTGGCCCTCTCAGTTCAACGGCAGGTGATATCGGATTAAATCAATCCGGAATTGTCTTAGTGATTTTTGTTTTGATGGCAATGTTTGGCGCACCAATAGTTGAAGAGATTGCGTTCCGAGGCTTGCTATTCGGGGCATTAGCAAAAGCACATGTCAATGAACATCTAGTTGTTGTCATCACAGCACTGGTGTTTGCACTATTTCATTTTGAACCTAAGCGCTTCATTATCTTGTTTGTGATCGGCTTGATCTTGGGTGAAGTCCGTCGTCGTACCGGCAGTACCAGCGCGGCCATTGTGGCTCATATTGTGAACAACACCCCAGCGGCCCTGTTTATCTTGGTAACAGCGCTTCAAAATTAGCTCTATAAAAAGCCAACTAGGCTTATGACAGTGAGCACACCTCGAGTCGGCGTTATTGGCGGTGGCCAACTTGCCCGAATGATGCAGCCCGCTGCAATCAACCTCGGGATTCATCTGCGCGTGCTTTCAGCAACCGCAACAGATAGTGCCGCTCAAGTTATTCCAGACACCGTCGTTGGTTCCCATGAAGATTGGGAGGCATTGAAGGCGTTTGCTTTGGAATGTGATGTTATTACTTTTGATCACGAGCATGTTCCAACTGAGTATTTGGAAGAACTTCAAAAACTTGGTGTAGCTGTTCGGCCAGGACCGCATGCCTTGAAGTTTGCACAAGACAAGATCGAAATGCGAACGGCACTTTCTGCTGCTGGGATTCCATGTCCAAAGTGGAAAGAGATTACTTCAGAATCTGATTTAACTGCTTTTGGAGATGAAACTGGCTGGCCGCTGATTATCAAAACTGCGCGCGGTGGCTATGACGGCAAGGGCGTTTGGTTTGTTAAGTCTTTAGCTGAGGCATTAGAAATCATTAATGAGATTCATGCCGCTGGCAATCGCGTGTTGGCAGAAGAACTAGTGCCATTCACACGCGAACTTGCAGCTCAAGTTGCGCGCAGTCCGCATGGACAGTGCGTTGCATACCCAATAGTTAAATCAACCCAGACCGATGGCATTTGCCACGAGGTTATTGCGCCATGCCCAGACTTGGATCCCGAGCGAGCTGCGCAAGCTCAAGCTATGGCGATCACGATTGCGAACGCGCTTGATGTTCATGGAATGTTGGCCGTTGAACTTTTCGATACCGGAACTGAAATTCTGGTTAATGAACTCGCAATGCGACCACATAATTCAGGTCACTGGTCGATGGATGGCGCGGTAACAAGTCAGTTTGAAAATCATCTTCGTGCAGTTCTTGATTGGCCGCTTGGCTCCCCAGCTCCGACAGGACCTCAAACTGTGATGGTTAATTTGCTAGGTAAAGACTTAGGAGATCTTCATAGTGCCTTCCGCCACATTATGGCTCGGGATCCTGCTATCAAGGTGCATTTGTATGGCAAAGAAGTGCGTCCCGGTCGCAAGATTGGCCATGTGAACGCAACAGGTGGCAACATTGAAGACTTACTGCAACGCGCTTGGCATGCAGCCGACTATCTCACAGGAGTAATCGATGAGTAATGCATTAGTTGGCATCATCATGGGTAGTGATTCGGATTGGGAAACTATGGCACCGGCCGCCCAGATTCTTGATGAGCTTGGCATTAGTCATAAGGCTGAAGTTGTGTCTGCACATCGCATGCCCGAAGACATGGTTTCTTATGCAAAGCAAGCAGCAAGTAGCGGAATGCGAGTGATAATTGCTGGTGCAGGAGGCGCAGCCCACTTGCCAGGAATGGTTGCTTCAATTACTTCGTTGCCAGTTATTGGTGTGCCCGTTCCACTCACCCAACTCGAAGGCTTGGATTCATTGCTTTCTATCGTGCAGATGCCCGCTGGCGTTCCAGTTGCAACTGTGGGAATAGGCAATGCCAAGAATGCAGGTCTATTAGCTGCTCGAATTATTGCTAGCGCTGGTGACGAATTCGGTTCTGGAATTACGACCAAATTAGAAAAGTACCAAGTCGATATGCGTCAGACTGCAATCGATAAAGGCGACGCACTAAAGGCGCAGCTTAAGAACCTGGCTTCCCAAGATAAGTAATTTTCCAACCAGCTTTTGACCAAAGATCGCGGTCTAGAACATTGCGGCCATCAATAATCCGTTTTGTCTTAACAGATTGACCAAGCTTTTCTGGATTGAGTTCGCGATAGTCCTGCCATTCAGTTAAATGCAAAACTAAATCAGCTCCTGCAAACGCGTCTGAAACTTCATCGATTGCATCAACTGGCAAGTTACGAGCTCGCACTTGCGGCAGCGCAACCGGATCATGTAATTGAACAGTTGCACCTCCGTCAGCTAATGCCAAGGCGATGTCTAACGCAGGTGAATCACGAATATCATCACTATCAGGCTTAAAGGCCGCGCCCAAGATAGTGATGGTTTTTCCAGCTAGCGATCCAAGTTCAATGCGAACTAATTCAACGACATGTGTTCTGCGAGATTGGTTCACCGCGTCAACATTCTTTAGGAAAGCAAATTGTTCCGATAAACCAAGTTCGGTTGCTCTAGCCTGAAGCGCGCGAATGTCCTTAGGTAGGCAGCCGCCACCAAACCCAATTCCAGCATTGAGAAACCTTCGACCAATACGGGTGTCGTGACCAATTGCGTCCGCTAATGTCGAAATGTCAGCGCCTACTTTGTCGGCAAGATCAGCAAACGAGTTAATGAAAGAAATCTTGGTTGCAAGAAATGCATTGGCTGCAACTTTAACTAGTTCCGCTGTTGAGTAGTCAGTGACAATCAATGGCGTATCCGAAGTAAGCGCTTCTGCATAAACTTCCTTGAGTATTTCCACATCTGCTTCGTGAGTTATTCCAAGTACTACTCGGTCAGGTTTCAAGGTGTCTTGAACTGCAAAGCCTTCACGCAAAAATTCTGGATTCCAAACAACATGGACATCAGAACCAGCAGGGGAGTTATCTGCAAAGTAGTCGCTAATCCATTTCGCAGTTCCCACCGGAACTGTGGATTTACCAACAACTAAACAAGGCTTGGTAAGGAATGGAGCGAGTGCGGAGACTGCTGCTTTAATCTGAGACAAATCTGCAGCCCCAGAATCGTCAGACTGTGGTGTGCCCACACACAAAAAGTGGACGTCTGCGTCTTGCGCAACCTTTTCAAAATTGGTGGTGAAATCTAGGTTGCCACTGGCTAAGCCTGATGCCAGCAGTTCTGGAAGTTCTGGCTCATGAAATGGCACCTGGCCCGCAGAAAGAGCGGAAATTCTTTTGGCATCAACATCGAGTGCAATTACCTTATGACCCAAGCTGGTCATGCAAACCGAGTGGGTAACGCCTAAATAACCTGTGCCAATTACAGATAACCGCGTCATTGAAGCAGTTTATCGAACCGATAGCGTTGTCTTGTGACGCAATGGCCAGATGTAGCGGTAGTTATGCCAGTTCTCAATGAAGAGAACTACTTAGAGGCAGCAGTATTGGCAATTTTGTCGCA
>JBIIAS010000102.1:0-4475 GCA_044239795.1 Candidatus Nanopelagicales bacterium
TCGATTGTTTCCATCGTAGAAAATGTAGACACCAGGCTTTTCTGGAAGTCCATCTGCTAGGTAGCGCTTACGCCTTCGCTTCTCAGTTGCCGGACCGCTATAGGTTTGCAAGCCTTCGAGGTCATGAACTCCTAGATTGCCAACTCTTTCAATAAGTCCATGCAATACAGATGTAGTTGCGCGTGCGTCATCTAGTGCGCGGTGAGTTGGACTAACGGGCGTTCGAAAGAATTGCGCCAGCGTTGAAAGTTTTCGATTTCTTACTTCATCTTTCCGAAGGATTTTACGAGCCAAGATCACCGTGTCTAGAACAAGTGGCTTAGGCCATTCAATATCAAATTTGGCGCAAGCAGATTTCAAGAACCCAACATCAAAGGGAGCGTTGTGTGCAACCAATACTGGTTGATCGCCAGATTCAAAATTGGCAAATGACAAGAATTCACGAACTGCTGAGGCGACGCTGGGAGCGTTTGCAACGTGATGATCCGTTATGCCAGTCAGCACGGAAATGAATGCTGGAATCGGAATACCAGGTGCGCAAAACGTGCGAAACTCGCCAATTACTTCTCCGCCGCGAACTTTCACTGCACCTATCTCGGTAATTCCGGCATCGACTGGTTTGCCACCTGCAGTCTCCAGGTCAACAACTACAAAAGTTGTGTGAGCAAGCGGTTGCCCGATATCGGAAATAGTCAGAGCTGCCGTGTTTACCGGGGATTCGGAAGCGTGGCTTTGACTCATAAGTGGGACTTTACTTGTAAACACCGACAGTTTCGGGATTGGACTACTCCTTGGATTCAACTGCGACACGATCAAAAAAAACTGTCAGTGGGTACTCATAGCGTTGAGCTCAGTTAGGCACCCGAGGCTTTTTAGGAGTCCAATATGTTGATTGATTGCTCGAGCTGCGTTATGCGAGACATTGCTTGCTCTGATTGTGTTGTTACCGCACTATTGGGTCCAATGCCAGAGTCACTAGAGCCACACAAGGATGTCTTAGACGTCCTTGCTACCGCAGGCTTAGTTGCACCGTTGCGCTTGATTAAGGGTGATGCAAACCCAGATCATGTGACTGCAGTTGCCCAGTGATTCATTTGGAGTAGATGCGTTTTTCATCTAATGGACCCAATACGGCAAGATGTAACCATGGGTCGGACGCTTGTTATAACCAATGATTTCCCACCTCGTCCGGGCGGAATTCAAACATTTGGCTACGAGATTGTTCGTAGGTTTGAACCAGACTCAGTTACCGTACTTACCTCTGACTGGGAGGGAGCTGCTGAATTCGATGCAGCGCAAGATTTCAAAATTATCCGGGCAAATACCAAAACACTTTTACCGTCAAAGTCCACACTTTCTATGGCACGAGAGATTGTGGTGGCTGAAAACATAACTCGAGTTTTGTTTGGCGCAGCAGCACCACTTGGATTATTGGCATCACCGCTTCGCAAATTAGGCGTTAAAAACATTGTCGGTATGACACAAGGTCACGAAACTGGTTGGGCTATGACACCTGGTACCAGACAAGCGCTGCGCAAAATCGGGAACGACACAGATTATTTGACTTACATAAGTGAGTACACACACAAAAAAATTGCAAAGGCCTTGAGCCCAGATGCGGCATCAAGAATGCGAAGAATCGTGCCGGGTGTTGATGCCACGGAATTCTCACCAGCAAATTCAACTTCTGGGAATCAACTTCGATCGGAACTGGGCTGGATTGATCGACCAGTAATTGTTTGCGTGTCTAGACTCATGGCGCGCAAAGGTCAAGATGAGTTGATTCGCGCCTTACCTGAAGTCCATCAAACCTCCCCAATGGCCAGCTTGATCATTGTTGGTGAGGGTCCATATCGAAAAGATTTGGAAAGCCTTGTCAAGAAGTTTGGCCTTGAAGAATTCGTTCACTTAACCGGAAAAGTAAGTCAGGGCGATCTGTCGAAGTGGTACGCAGCTGGCGACATCTTTGCCATGCCTTGCCGAACTCGTCTGGGTGGTTGGGATGTTGAAGGACTTGGGATTGTGTTTCTTGAGGCTTCAGCAACAGGACTGCCAGTAATTGTTGGTGACTCCGGAGGCGCGATAGACGCTGTGCTGGACGGAGAGACTGGATATCTAGTGGACGGTACCAATACGAATGAGATCGCACAGCGCATTTCTCAACTGATTTTATATCCAGATGTTGCTAAGCGCATGGGCGAGGCTGGACGCAACTGGGTTACCCAAGAGTGGACGTGGGATCAAAACTTCAAGAAGTTGGATGGACTTCTTTCAGGCTTGGATTTTGTCGACTAACCTCTTTGAGGTTTTGCCAGGCAATCCCAGTTGCCCACAACAAAGTCAAAATTCGGATTGCATGTGCAGCTACAGCATGCACACCACCTTGCTGGAAGCTTATGTACCACCACGGATAAATGATTTGTCCAATGCCAGCACTTATGAAAATAAGATATGACATTCGCTTGAAGTTTTTCTGAGGAGCAAATGCACAGACTGCGAGTAGACCAAAGACCCAAACCATGTACTGCGGCGATAGCACTCGACTAGTCACGATGGAAATCAAAACTGCAAGCAGCGCAATATCTGCTGGGTTAACGGCTTCTAGTCTGCCGGACACTTTCCAATAGAAAAGAATTCCAAGTAAAGCAATGCCAACTAACGTGATCAACAGAGAAACTATCGAAGTTCCAGAAGCAACAACTTCTATTGCGCCAAATTGAAAAGCGGAAGACACGTTGCCAGGGCCAGCATTCCAAAGTTGGTAGGGAAGTGCGCCAACAGATTCAATTTGAAGTCCACGTGATCTCTGGCCGCCGATAAAGGAGAAGCTCTCACTCCACCAGAGGCTAAGTAACAAACTTCCAGCAGCAAATGTTCCAGCGAACCAAGCAGTCACCTTAAGAGCGTTACCTTTAGGTGTTGCGAGCAGCAGAAGTACCGGCCATACCTTCAGTAATGCACCAACTGCAATCGCGATGCCAAACTTGCGGGCTTGCCCTACTGACAACAATGCAGCAACAGCAGCAAGTGTTACGAAGACATCGAAACGTCCCAATATAATCGGACCCATGATTAGCGGAGCTAGAATCCAAATCAAAGCCGGAGCTGAGTTTTTTGTCTCACGTCCTCGGCGAAGTAAGAGCAGATAGATTGCCAAATCCGCGAGAGTTGCCAAGAATACAAATCCAACTGTATTCCCAGCAATTGAATAACCAGCAAGAAAAACCACAGCTGCCAATGGTGGGTATTGCCACATTGGATCATTGATTGGAAAGAACGAATCAGCTATGTTTCCAGCCCACCAGTCGTACAAACGGACATCACTAAACAAGAACTCAGATTCTGGGTAAAAGATGATTCCAAACCCAGACAACAAAACCCACAAACGTGTTGCTAGCCAGCCCGAAGTAAGTGGCACTACCCGCATGGATTTCCGATCTGGGGTCAAGGTGTAAGAGTTCCAAGCGTAATGGAGAGATTTAAGGAAGCATCTAAAACCGCCAAAAGCGCCCAATATCTAGGTCAGTAATTGCTGATAGCGCTTTCGTTGGCTACCGTAAGGGTTGTGTCTGAAAGCGATAAGTTTTACAAGTTTCTGAAAAAGGTTGCCATTGGACCGGCAATCGAAGTCGCATTTCATCCTTGGGTTGAAGGACTAGAAAACATTCCAGAAACCGGGCCAGCAATTCTGGCAAGTAATCATCTTTCTTTCTCGGATTCTATTTTTCTTCCGATTGCGGTGCCAAGAAAAATCACATTCATGGCTAAGAGCGAATACTTCGAGGGTCCAGGTGTCAGAGGAAAGGCCACCGCAGCATTCTTCAGGGGCGCAGGCCAAGTTCCAGTTGACCGCACAGGTGGCAATGCCAGTACAGCTGCAATCAATACCGGAGTACGCCTACTTAACGAAGGACATTTGCTCGGTATTTATCCAGAAGGAACTCGCTCATCAGATGGCAGACTTTACCGAGGTAAGACCGGTGTCGCGCGAATGGCATTGGAAGCCAGAGTCCCTGTTATTCCAGTTGCAATGATTAATACCGAAATGGTGCAACCGATTGGAAAGTCGCGCCCCAACTTTGGTGTAGAAGTTGGCATCCGCATTGGGGAGCCACTTGATTTCTCGCGATACTACGGAATGGAAGATGATCGCTTCGTCTTACGATCACTAACTGATGAGATTATGTATCGAATTATGGATTTGTCTGGACAAGAGTACGTCGACAAATACGCATCACGATCAAAGCGACCTGAATAATCCAGTTGACTCTAGCCGTTTAGTGGCTAAGTAGTTTTCCTCTGGGTTGACCTAGGTCACTTAGCAAATCATCAAACCATGCTTGCTCAGCATTGAATGGCTTAGCGCCAGCCACACGCTCAAACTCACAGGCGCGAATTACATTTCCTTGATCTTCATCTTGACCAACAAGTCCGCTTACACCGTCAAGAGCAGATCGCACCGCTACAACTGCGCA
>JBIIAS010000103.1:0-4463 GCA_044239795.1 Candidatus Nanopelagicales bacterium
CAAGGGCAGCCCCCAGAATTGCTGTCACTGCTATTCCAGTAGCCAAGATTGCAACCAATCGAGTGTCCTTGTTAGGAATTGCTACATCGACAATTTCTTTAAAAAGAAGTGGTTGGGCAACTACCAGTAGCGAGTCAATGACAAGTAATGAAAGATAGGCGGCAATGTAACCACGAAATTCCGTTGCGTAAGTGAGGACTCGCTTAACAGTCCCATCAGCCAAGGTAGTTTTCTTTACCGATTTGTCTTTTGTGAACCCTTGATATGCTGCCCAAGGATTTCCGCCATGCAAGCTCATGTATTCGCCTAGTTTCTTTGTTCTCTGAAGTTTATCTCTTGCTAGGTAAAGCTGTGTGCTTTACCGACAATGCATTAAGCCAACGAGATTAGATCTAGGTAATCTTCGTTCCAAAGATCCTCTACTCCATCAGGCAAAAGTAGAACTCGCTCAGGTTGAAGTGCAGTAACAGCGCCTTCATCATGAGTAACCAAAACAACCGAACCTTCATAGTTATGCAGTGCATCGAGGATTTCAGCACGGCTGGCTGGGTCAAGGTTGTTAGTTGGTTCATCTAGGAGCAGAACGTTGGCTGAGGAAACCACGAGCATTGCCAGGCTCAACCGAGTTTTCTCACCACCAGAAAGCACACCAGCCGGCTTTGCGACGGCATCTCCAGAGAACAGGAACGATCCAAGTACATTTCTGACCTGCGCATCATTCATGTCACCCGACGCAGTAACCATGTTCTCTAAGACTGATCGCTCTGGATCGAGAGTCTCGTGCTCCTGAGCGTAGTAGCCAACTTTGAGACCATGTCCAGGTTGAATCTCTCCAGTGTCTGGTGTGTCTACTCCGGCCAAAATTCTCAGTAACGTGGTTTTGCCAGCACCGTTTAGTCCTAGAACAACAACTTTGCTTCCGCGATCGATGGCTAAATCCACATCGGTAAAGATTTCTTGTGAGCCATAAACCCGACTCAATCCAGTGGCCATTAGTGGCGTCTTGCCGCACGGAGCCGGCGTTGGGAATCGCAGCTTGGCAACACGGTCAGCTTGTCGAACATTCTCCAGACCGCTCATCAGCTTGTCAGCACGCTTAAGCATGCTTTGTGCAGCTTTAGCCTTGGAAGCTTTTGCTCGCATCCGATCAGCTTGGGCTTGCAGTACCTGTGCTTGCTTCTCAGTGTTGGCGCGTTCTCGTTTGCGACGACGTTCATCAGTTTCGCGCGAGTTTAAGTATTCCTTCCAACCAACGTTATAAAGATCTAACGTCTGGCGATTAGCGTCTAAATAGAAAACTCGATTAACCGTGGCCTCCAACAACTCAACATCGTGGCTAATGACAACTAATCCCCCTTGATGATTAGCCAGGAATCCTCGGAGCCAAACGATTGAGTCAGCGTCCAAGTGGTTAGTTGGCTCATCTAGCAGCAATGTCTCGGAACCACTAAACAGGATTCGCGCCAGTTCAATTCTTCGGCGTTGACCACCCGACAAAGTTCCTAAAGTTTGAGCCAGAGTGTCGACATTCAGCCCAACGCTGGCTGCAAGTGATGCCGCTTCACTTTCCGCTGCATAGCCACCAGCTGCCTGAAACGATTCTTCCGCCCTGGCGTACTTTCGCATTGCTTTGTCGCGGATCTTTTCGTCATCAGAACCCATGTCCAATTCACACTGTCGCATGCGCTTGACTAGCTCGTCCAAGCCACGCGCAGACAAAATGCGATCCATTGCAATTACATCCAGATCACCTGTACGAGGATCCTGTGGCAGGTAACCAACTGATGCTGAAGTCGCAATCACTCCCTTGGCGGGCTGAACTTGTCCAGCAAGCACCTTAGTTAACGTAGTTTTGCCAGCACCATTTCGGCCAACTAATCCGACCCGGTCACCGCTGTCTACTCGAAAGGTAGCTCCGGAGAGAAGTAACTCGGCACCCGCGCGCAATTCAATGTCTGTTGCTTGAATCACGGTGAAAACTGGCCAATCTATAAGAGTGCGAAATCTCGCAACCTCAATGTTACCGCGTGAAGTTACAGGTTAAAACCTAGAGCGCGAAGCATTTCGCGACCTTCATCTGTGATCTTGTCTGGACCCCATGGTGGCATCCAAACCCAGTTCAGCTTGAAGTCGGATACGTGACCGTCAAGTGCAGCGCGGGTCTGATCTTCGATTACATCTGTCAGTGGGCATGCCGCTGAAGTTAATGTCATGTCGATTGTTGCAACGTTTCCGTCATCAACTGTTACGGCATAGACCAAACCAAGATCGACTACGTTGATGCCAAGTTCCGGATCAACAACATCTTTCATTAACTCAAAAACGTCATCTTCTTGTAGCACAGTCATCAGTTCTGCTCCTTGTTTGATTCGGTAGAAATACTTGTTTCGAGCTGACCTTCAGCTCCAGCCTGAATTGCAGCGTCTTTCCACGCCATCCAGGCCAGCAGTGCACACTTAACGCGAGCTGGATATTGCGCTACTCCAGCCAATGCAATGCCATCTCCGAGAATGGCTTCATCTGCCTCAACGGATCGCTGCAACATAGCGACTAAGTGCTCAACTGCTATGTCGCCAGTTTCAAAATCAAGGTTGTTGATCTGATCGAACATGATCGATGCAGAAGCCTGGCTAATTGAACAACCCATGTTGTCGTAAGAAACAGCGATCTTGCCATCTGGTCCACGGCTAACGCGTAGCGTGATCTCATCTCCACATGTTGGATTTACGTGATGTACTTCAGCGTCAAATTGCTCGGCAAGTCCCTTGCCATGTGGGTGCTTGTAATGATCCAAGATGATTTCTTGATACATGTTTTCAAGTTTCATAACTAGACTCCGAAGAATTTCTTGGCTGAATAAATACCAGCGACCAAAGCGTCTACATCTTCTAGATCGTTATAGATGTAGAAAGTTGCTCGGGTTGTGGCCTGTACTCCAAAACGAACACAGGCAGGCTTGGCGCAATGCTGACCCACTCGGACTGCAATTCCGCTTTCATCCATCACCTGGCCAACATCGTGTGGATGCAAACCTTCGAGTGCGAATGAAACTGCTGAACCACGATTCATTGAACTTGTCGGACCAATTACTCGTAAGCCAGGAATATCAGCAAGTCCAGCTAGCGTAGCTTCAGTCAACATGTGTTCGTGTTCGGCTACCCGATCCATGCCTAATGCGTTTAGATAGTCAACTGCAGCAGACATGCCAACTGCTTGCGCAGCCATTGGTACGCCGGCCTCAAACCTTTTCGGTGGCGCTGCAAAGGTAGTCCGCTCCATCGATACGGATTCGATCATCGAACCACCCGAAATGAACGGTGGCATTGCTGATAGAACTTCAGTCCTACCCCACAAACAGCCAATTCCCAGTGGACCCAGCATCTTGTGACCACTCCAAGCAATGAAGTCAACATCTAGGGCGACCACATCAACTGGCATGTGCGGCACACTTTGGCAAGCATCCAAGAACACCAATGCACCGACGGATTTTGCAAGTTTCACAATTGCCGGGACATCATTAACTGTTCCAAGCAAATTCGACTGATGTGACACTGCGACGATCTTGGTGCGCTCATTGAAAAGACTTTGGTCGCTTAGATCTAGACGACCTTCATCGGTTAGGCCGATCCATCGAAGTTTCGCTCCAGTCTTCTCACACAGCTCTTGCCAGGGCACCAAGTTCGCGTGGTGTTCCATTTCTGAAACCAGGATTTCATCATCCTCGGCTAAAACGAAGCGCTCTGCACCTTTTGGCAGACTGGCGCCCCGCAATGACTTCAATGTGGCATTCAAGAATGAATATGAAACTAAGTTAATGGCTTCTGTTGCATTCTTTGTGAAAACCAAGTCATCCGGTTGTGCACCAATGAAACTCGCAATGTTTGCTCGAGCATGCTCGAATGCATCAGTTGCTTCTTCTGCAAGAAGATGAGCTCCACGGTGGACTGCAGCGTTGTGGGTCTCGTAGAAATTGCGCTCCGCATCGAGTACCTGAAACGGCTTCTGTGAAGTCGCCCCACTATCTAGGTACACCAAACGCTGATCATTACGGACTGTCCGTTTGAAGATCGGAAAGTCCGCTTTGATCGCGGCAACGTCTAGTTTTGACATGAATTATGCAGTTACAAACTGAGCGTAGCCATTAGCTTCGATATCGTCTGCAAGTTCAGGGCCACCTTCACGAACAATGCGACCGTCGTAGAAAACGTGAACGAAATCTGGCTTTACATACTTCAAGATTCGAGTGAAGTGAGTAATCAATAGAACACCAGTCTCGCCCTTGGCGCATACGCGATTGATTCCTTCGGAAACTACGCGGAGCGCATCAACGTCAAGACCTGAGTCGGTTTCATCAAGTACAGCAATCTTTGGATTGATTAGTTCCATCTGAAGGATTTCAGTGCGCTTACGCTCACCACCGGAGAAGCCCTCGTTTACATTGCGCTCAGCGAACTGAGGGTCAA
>JBIIAS010000104.1:0-4407 GCA_044239795.1 Candidatus Nanopelagicales bacterium
GCGATCACCGATTTGGCGAATACCTAGTGTGGTCTTTTCTAAGGTAGCTGGAATCAAGGAAACCGAAAAAGTTGAATCAGTTACCGCAGAAACAGTAAGTGAAGTGCCATCGATTGTGATACTTCCCTTTTCAACAACGTACTTAAGTAATTCTTTTGGTGGTGTGATCGTTACAACGTCCCAGTTCTCCGAATGCTCGCGAGCTGAGACAGTTCCTACCGCGTCAACGTGACCTTGAACTAAATGTCCACCAAGACGAGTGGCAAGTGTGACGGGACGTTCCAGGTTTACTTGGGAGCCTGCGAGCAAATCACCGATTGTGGTTCGGTTGATGGTTTCGCTCATCACGTCTGCTGTGAATTGGTCACCATTTTGCTCAGCAACTGTTAGGCACACGCCGTTTACGCAGATTGAGTCGCCCAAATTGGCATCACTAAGAACAGTTGGCCCTTCAATAGTTATGCGGATGGCGTTGTCTGGCAGAGCCTGAATCGCGGCAACGCGACCAAGTTCTTCGACAATTCCAGTAAACATGCTCCGCCTTAACGAGTAGTGAAGTGAACGAGTAGGTCTAATCCAACACGATCTACTTGGTATTCGGGAAATCGTGACGCATTAGCAAGGGTATTTACGCCAAAGTTTCCAATTGCTGGCTTCCCGGATCCAAGAATCACCGGTGCCTGGAACCAGTAAACCTCATCAACAAGGTTTGCGCTCCATAGAGATTTTGAGACATGTGATCCAGCCTCAACCAAAACGCTATGAACGCCATGGCTTTGCCAAAGTTCGGTGATTACCTTCGAGAGATCTCCGGCCATTCGAATAGCAGGTTTTTCGCCAGCAAAGATCTGGGAATCAGCTGGCAGGTCGCGATCGCCAACAATTACTCGAAGTGGTTGCTTGTCTGCCGGTAAGGCACGCACGGTTAGTAGTGGATCGTCAGCTAACACAGTTCCGGTGCCAGTCAGAATTGCGCCGACACTTGCACGAATTTCTTGAACTCGTTCTCGCGCAGGTTCACCTGTGATCCATTTGCTGGAGCCATCATCAGCCGCAACGAAACCATCAAGTGTCGTTGCAGTTTTCCAAATCACCCATGGACGATTGTTTTGCTGCGCAAAGTTCCAAGAAGCATTCAGTGCTGTTGCCTGTTCTTTCAGCACACCAACTTCAACTCCAATCCCAGCATCTTGCAAAGTCTTAACGCCACCTGACATTGCCGGGTGTGGATCAGTCTGTGCAATTACAACTTTGGTGATGCCGGCAGCGATAACGGCTTGTGCGCATGGACCGGTCTTGCCTTGCGCATTGCATGGTTCCAAAGTGCAATACATGATTGCGCCCACTGATTTTGATCCGGCTTGGACAATCGCCATGACTTCTGCGTGCGCAGTGCCGCTTCCTTCATGCCAGCCTTCGCCAACAATGTTTCCGTCAGCGTCAACAATTACTGCGCCAACTCTTGGATTAAGGTCGCGTGACAAATCAACTTTTCCAGCAAGTTCAATCGCTCGTGACATAAACGTGTCGGAAGCCATTAGTTTCCGCACCACCACGAGGCATCAGTTGCACCTTGTGCCTTTGCGCGTAAGTTTGCGATTGCTTCTATCGGATCAGCAGTGTTGTAAACCGCAGAGCCAGCAACAAATGTGTCTGCGCCAGCATCGGCACATTGTTCAATCGTGCTTAAGGCAACGCCACCATCAACTTGAATCCAAATATCTAAGCCAAGGTTTTTAACAAGTTCGCGAGCTCGCTTAATTTTTCCTAATTGATCTTCCATGAAGGATTGTCCACCAAAACCTGGCTCTACCGTCATGATCAAAATCATGTCTAGTTCTGGAAACAAATCTTCATAGTGATCAAGTTTGGTTCCTGGCTTTATCGCCATTCCAGCGCGAGCTCCGTGATTACGAATGTCGCGCGCAACTTGGCGCGGGTTTGTTGCAGCTTCAACATGGAAAGTTACGCTTTGTGCGCCTTGCTCGGCGTATCCCGGAGCCCAACGATCGGCATCGTTAATCATTAAGTGGCAATCGACTGGGGTTGAGACTTCCCGAATGATTGATTCAACGACTACTGGTCCAATAGTTAAATTTGGGACAAAGTGATTGTCCATGACATCAACATGTAACCAGTCAGCGCCGTCAGCAACCCGCTTACATTCAGCAACTAAGTTGCCAAAGTCAGCAGAAAGTATGCTCGGCGAAATTCGTAGACCCACGGCTTAAGCCTAGCCAAACTGCTTGGGCTATGCGGTCCTGCGCAATAACGCCAAGAACATGCCATCTGTGTGATGGACATCTGGACGAAGTCTTAGATTCATTGAGCCTTTGGGCAGGTTTAGTTGCGGCAGAACTGGCGAGACATCCACGGTTTCAAAGTTCGGATTTCGCTTCAAGAAGCTGGCAACAATTGCATCGGTTTCAGCCAAGTGTGGCGAACATGTTGCGTAACCAACTACCCCACCAACGCGCACGAGTTCACCAGCTTTCGCCAGTAGCTCTTGCTGTAATGCAGTTAGCGGCGGAATGTCACTGGGCTGGCGACGCCATCTAGCTTCGGGGCGACGACGTAGTGCGCCTAAACCTGTGCAAGGTGCATCAACCAGAATGCGATCAAATTGATGATCAGGATTGAATTCCCGAGCGTCAGTTTCAATAACTTGATGATCGCCTGGTGCATTCCACAATGAATTAGAAACTAAGTGGGCGCGAGCCGGGATTGGTTCTAGTGCAGTGAAGTCTGCGCCGGCTTCACTTGCAAGGCCGGCCAAGATTGCAGCTTTACCACCAGGTCCGGCACACATGTCTAACCAATGAGTTTGAGTACCTTCAACTTCAACATTGGCTACTGCAAGTGCAACGAGTTGGCTGCCTTCATCTTGCACGCCAATTCGGTTATCGCGCACTGCATCAATGTCACCTGGGCGGGTTGACCATTTTTCGTCAGGTCCACTTGGGCGCAACATGGTTGCAGCAATTGGTGACCATCGACCCGGCGCCACATGCGGTAACTCAAGAAGTTCAGTCACATCGGCTTGGCCAGGTTTTGCAACTAACGAAACTAGGGCTGGTTCATTTCCAGCCGCAAGTACTTCGCGGATTGAATCCAAGTCACACTTGTAAGCATCAGCAAGACTTCGAATTACCCAAACTGGATATGAATATTCAAGTGCTAAAACTTCAACTGGAGTTTTGCCTTCACTTAAAGTTTCTAACCACTCTTCCCAAGAGCTGGCCGAAATCTTTCTAAGTACGGCATTAACGAATTTTGATACGCCCATTCCAGCAACTTCGCGAGCCAGAGTTACGGTTTCATCTACAGCGGCATGCGCTGGGATCCGCATGAAAAGCAATTGATAGGCACCAACGCGCAAAATGTTTCGCACCTTGCTGTCCATAGTGTCAGTGCGGGAAGCGCAAGCATCGATAACTGCATCCAAGCTACCTTGGCGACGTAATGCACCATAAGTGATTTCAGTTGCAAGTCCAGCATCTCGTGATGAAACGTTTAGCTCATCAAGTACTGCTGGTAAAACTAAATTGCTATAAGCGTCTTTGTCGTGAACGGCTTGGAGAACATCGAAGGCTGCGCGTCTAGTGGTGCCAGATTTACTCACTTAAACACCACTGCGGATTTTTGATTGCTAAACCAAGTCTTTGCATCTGTTAAATTCCGGCCTGCTTCTTGTACTTGATCCAGTGCAACGGCGTGACTGCCGGTACCAACTAGGACTTCTCCATTGCGCATTTGTACTTCACCTGGTGCTAAGTCTGTAACGTGTGGCGAAACTGTTACGGGTTGCAACTTAACGCGCACATCGCCAAACATGGTCCAAGCTCCAGGATCTTTCGTGACTGCGCGAATACGGCGGTCTACAGCGAGCGCTGGGTCGTTCCAACGAACCTGAGCATTAGCAACTGTGATCTTTGGGGCATATGAAATGCCATCAATTGGTTGGTGCAGCGGCAGGATCGAACCATTTTCAATTCCAGAAAGCGTGGCAAGCGCTAACTGCGCTCCTTCAATCGAAAGTCGATCAAGCAATTCAGTTGAAGTCTCACTTGGCGCTATCTGTGTTGTTAAGTAAGCCAGCATTGGGCCAGTGTCTAACCCTTCGTCAATGCGAAACGTTGTGACACCAGTGAATTCATCACCACTCAAAATCGAATACTGAACTGGTGCTGCGCCACGCCATTGCGGCAGTAACGAAAAGTGAACATTGATCCAGCCGTGCTTTGGAACATCAAGTAGTTCTCTTGGCACCATCGCGCCAAATGCCACAACGACCACGCAGTCCACGTCGGCGAACTTGTCTTTATGTTCAGCTAAGTGCGAAGTCTTTAGAACTGGAACGCCACTGACTCCAGCGACATCTGCGACTGGGCTTGCAGTAAGGGTTCG
>JBIIAS010000105.1:0-4389 GCA_044239795.1 Candidatus Nanopelagicales bacterium
CGCATAGATAGCGCGCAGATAAATCGCCAAAGCGGTTTAGTCTTTGCAATCTCTAACTGACTTAGTAATAGCTTTGCATTTTCTGCTAACTCTCGGTTGGCACCCTTCACAAAGAAATCGCTTCGTTGCAGATCCTCAGCCGTTAGAGCAAACAAATCACCTTCATCGGAAATCACTTTTTCTTCAAGAAGAGCGCGCGCTGCCTTTTCGCCTAGGCCTTCAATGTCAAGGACACTTCGTGAACCTAAGTGTTCAAGTCTGCCGCGAAGCTGTGCTGGGCAACTTCTAGTGTTCAGGCATCTTAAATCTTTGTCATCTTCTTTTTCGGTAGCTAACTTGCTTCCACATTCTGGGCACTTAGTTGGCATTACGAATTCACGTTCACTGCCATCTCGCAGCTCAACAACTGGTCCTAGAATCTCTGGAATCACATCTCCGGCTTTTCGCAAAAAGATCATGTCTCCCAAGAGCACGCCTTTGCGCTTAACTTCATAACCATTATGCAAAGTTGCAAATGAAACAGTTGAGCCAGCAACCAGAACTGGTTCAACAGCGGCGCGTGGTGTGATTCTTCCGGTGCGACCAACTTGAACGCCAATGTCTATCAAGCGAGTTCGAACAACTGTTGGCGGATACTTGAATGCGATGGCCCAGCGAGGTGCGCGAGCGGTGTAGCCAAGTTCTTGTTGTTCATTAAGGCTGTCGATTTTGATGACTACGCCATCTATATCGTGCTCAATGTCATGACGATGTTCGCCATGATGCTTGATGTATTCCTTGACTTCCTTTACGGACTTCACAACCTTTACGCGATCTGATGTTGGAAGTCCCCAGCTCTTTAGTAATTCGTAAGCATGAGACTGTGCGGAAATCTCTAAGCCTTCGTGGGCTCCAATTCCATGAACAATCAATCCCAGCCGAGAAAGTGCACTCTTGGCGCGTTCAAGTTCCTCAACGTGCTTAGCAAGTGAAGCCGCCTGCTTTGAATCGGCAGATTTTCCTTCGGCTCGCTTAGTTGCCTCAGCCACAGCCTCTAGTCGATTATCAATTCGCTGACGCAGAGTTCCGGCTGCGGCATTTCTTGGATTAGCAAATGCAGTGCGGCCAGTTGCAGTTACTTCAAGATTAATCTGATCAAACTCAGCCAGCGAGAAATAAACCTCGCCTCTTACTTCAAGCAGTTCAGGAAACTTTGTGCCCTTCGCAGCTTTTAGCTTTCGCGGAATACAAGTTAGATACTCCAGGCTGGCAGTTACATTTTCACCAACACTGCCACTTCCCCGTGTTGCGATGGTTTCAAGTTCACCATTTCGATAAACCGCATTTATAGCCAGTCCATCGATCTTGAGTTCACAAAGGAAGTTGTGATCGCCTACTCGAGCAAACCACGCATCCAACTCAGTGTCATCAAAAACGTTATCGAGGCTCCACATTTTTGTTGGATGCTCAAATTCACCAAACTCTTCGGTTGCTTCTCCACCAACACTTTGAGTTGGCGAATCAGCACTGACCAACTCCGGGTGCTTTTCTTCGATTTCAACTAGTTCCGCAAAATACTTGTCGTAATCTGCATCAGAAATTGTTGGCTTGTCATGACTGTAATACTGAGTCCGCGCTTGCTCAATTAGTTCAACTAGTTCGTCACGTCGCTTGCGGACAGCGGCCGGAATGCTCACTGATCAACCTCCACTAAAGCGCGCGAAACCTCACTTAATGATTCCATTCTCTCGCGAGCCTGTGACAGTGGCATGTCTATTAGGTCGCATGGGGGTGACAAAACTATGTGAGAGTTCCAATCTTCATCTGAATACCCAATTCGCCCACCAAGTCTTCTGACTCCCGCTACCGCTCGGGCTGTAGTTGAAGGCTCGATCCCTAGAATCACATATCCGCCAGCCTCAATCTGCTCGCCCAGGTAGTCAGTAGCCATATCCCCTACAAGGGCTACGTCATATGAGATTGCGGAAAATCCTGACTGCCGAAGCAAGTCAAATGGAATCTCATCGGCACAACTATGAACGATCGTCGTGCCGGAATGTGTACTTCGAACTGATTTCAAAGTTTCGCCAACTGTGGTTGGTTCAACTGCAGCATATGCAGCCCAACCACTTTGAGTTGGGACTGATCCCCGCAAAACATCTCTAAGTAGCGGCTCATCAAACTGAAGCGCAATCCGTGCCATAGGAAGTCGGCGCGATACATCAGCAACGTGACTCTCGACAGCGCTTGTCAATGCCTGTGCAAGATCGGAAACCGCACCTAGATCGCGAAGCAACTTCTCTCCCGAGCGAATTTCAATACTTGCTGCCAGCGTCCAAGGCCCAACAACCTGGATTTTGAAATCGCCCTCGTAACCCTGGTAAACAGCTTCAATTTCATCTAAGTCATTACTCATGAAAGATGCAGCGCGCAACATGTCTTTGCCTCGGCCGCTAGTTAGGCGCCAGCCGCTTGGAACAGTTGATACCGAAAAGTCACTTGCGACCTGAGAAATCAATCCCATAGTCCGACCGATCATCTCAGCCCCTGGGCCACGTTCTGGAAGTTCAGCTAAATGCGGGAAGTCCGGACAAACATCGCGGATTGTTACTGCAACTTCATGAACATCAGTTCCCGGCCAAGCGCCAACACCAGTAACGGTTGCAGGTTGCACTAAACAGATGCCGATCGGCGCGAGCGAGAAACTGTCGCGCTACCAATCACGCGAGTTCCGTCATACATAACTGCGGCTTGACCTGCAGCCAGTCCGCGCAAGTAGTCGTCTAGTTGAATAGTTACTTGGTTGTCATCACCAATGTGAAGAGATGCTGGTAAAGCTTCACCATGTGCACGAATCTGAACATGAATTCGAGAGCCACTTGCTGGAACTGGTCCGGCCCAACGTGGCTTTATCGTTTCGATCAAGTCGATGTCCAAAAGCACTGGAGGTCCAACCATTACAACGTTGTTCTTAACGTCCACATCTACTACATAACGCCGTTCACCATCACCAGTTGGATTGCCAAGGGCTAGGCCTCGTCGTTGGCCAACAGTAAATGCATGCGCACCTGCATGGGTTCCGACCTTGTTTCCCGTCTCGGCGTCGACAACTTCGCCAGGAACAGATTCAATCTGACGGGAAAGCCATCCTGCAGTGTCGCCGTCTGGAATGAAACAAATGTCATGGCTATCAGGCTTCGCTGCAACCAAGATTCCGCGTCGATCCGCTTCAGCTCGTACTTCAACCTTGGTGCTATTGCCGAGCGGGAACATTGAGTGAGCAATTTGGTCAGCAGTTAATACGCCAAGAACGTATGACTGATCTTTAAGTGGATCTACTGCGCGATGCAGTTCTGGCCCATGTTCGCCTTGGAAGATTTGAGCATAATGACCGGTAACGACAGCATCGAAGCCAAGTGCCATGGCTCGTTCTAAGACAGCTTCGAACTTAATGCTTTCGTTACAACGTAAGCAAGGGTTTGGAGTACGACCAGCTGCGTATTCAGAAATAAAGTCTTCGATTACTTTTTCTTGAAACTCTGACGACAAATCCCAAACATAAAATGGTGCACCCAACATGTCTGCCGCGCGGAATGCATCATTGGAGTCTTCGATGGTGCAGCAACCACGAGCACCAGTTCGATGAGATTGAGGATTTCTGGAAAGAGCTAAGTGAACAGCCGTTACGTCATGGCCGGCATCTACTGCTCGGGCAGCCGCAACTGCAGAATCCACACCACCTGAAAGTGCAGCTAATACGCGCATCAGGCACGCACCGGTGCAGTTGTTAACTTTGGAACTCCAGCGCGCTTTGCTCGTTCAATTGCACTTGGTAGAACTTCGATTAGTTTGTCGATGTCAGCCTGAGTAGTTGTGCTGCCTAGTGAAAAACGTAAGGTGCTTCGGGCTGCATCGTCGTCTGCACCCATGGCTAGCAAAACATGCGATGGCTGCGGAACGCCTGCGTTGCAGGCTGAACCTACGGAACATTCAACACCTTGAGCATCAAGCAACATCAATAAAGAGTCACCAAGGCAGCCAGGAAAAATGAAATGAGCGTTATTTGCTAGGCGATCAGTTTTTGATCCGGTGTAAATCGCATCAGGCGAAATTTGCATAACTCGAGTAACCAAGTCATCACGTAGAGCTGTTACTCGAGAAACAGTTTCAGATCGTCGCGATGCGGTGATTTCAAGCGCAGTTGCAAAGCTAACGATTGCAGGGGCATCTAAAGTTCCAGATCTAACATCGCGTTCTTGCCCGCCACCGTGGATCAATGGCGTGACATGACAATCACGACTAATGATCAAGGCGCCAATTCCATGCGGTCCACCAACTTTGTGTCCTGAGATACTCATGGCGCAAACGCCAAGCTCAGAAAAGTTAAGGTCTAGCCAAGCTGGTGCTTGA
>JBIIAS010000106.1:0-4358 GCA_044239795.1 Candidatus Nanopelagicales bacterium
GAATTGCAGCTGCGGGAGATTTCGCTCGAAAGCACCCAGATGGCATTGTCGACTTATCTATAGGCACTCCAGTCGATGACACTCCTGAAGTAATTGCTGCTGCGCTAGCCGCTGCAGCAAACGCACCCGGCTATCCAGCTGCAGCTGGACTCGTTGAATTGCGACAAGCTTGGGTATCTTGGGCTTCGCGAATCATGTCCGCCGAATTAACAGTCGATCAAGTTGCCCCTTCAATTGGATCAAAAGAAATTGTTGCCTGGCTTCCAATTGTTTTTGGCCTGAATGCAAACAGCACAGTTGCAATCCCAGAACTTGCTTATCCAACGTATGCCGTTGGCGCACTCATGGCACATGCGCAATACGTAACTTACAAACAAGTTTCAGATATTCCAGATAATGCAGATCTGATTTGGGTGAATTCCCCGAGCAATCCAACTGGCGAAGTTTTATCTGCGGATCAGTTGAAGGAAATTGTTGCGCGCGGTCGGGAGCTTTCCGCACCAGTAGTCAGCGATGAGTGCTACATCGAGTTGGGCTGGGAAGCTGAGCCAATTTCGATTCTGGATCCTCGAGTTTGTGGCACCGACTTCACTGGAATTTTGGCAGTGCATTCGCTCTCGAAGCGATCCAATCTTGCTGGTTATCGTTCCGGCGCCGTGCTGGGCGACACCAAGCTGATTGCCGACATTGTTTCGCTTCGCAAACATGCAGGCATGCTGGTCTCAACACCAGTGCAGATGGCAACCGTTGCCGCTCTGTGCGATGATGCTCACGTAGCTGTGCAGAAAACCCGATATGCCAAGCGACGTGATGTACTTCACACTGCTTTGATTTCGGCTGGATTTAAGATTGAGCACTCTCAGGCGGGCCTTTATTTGTGGGCTACCAATGGATCAGATTGCCTCGAAACAGTGAACTGGTTGGCGCAGAAGGGCATCTTGGCCGCTCCAGGAGACTTCTATGGCCCAGCCGGACAGCGCCATGTGCGCCTAGCACTGACTGCTACCGATGAACGAATTGCCAGCGCTGCAGCTCGCTTATCGGGCAATTAGTACACAGTCTGATTAGTCCTAGACATAGTGCAAATAGTAAGTTTGACCCATGTCCCAAGCAAAACTTGTCCACCCAAATGGCGAACTACTTCTTGGTGAGGTTCCAGCAACTGTTGGCGCCTCAGGTTATGACGTGTCTGCGTTGCTTAAAGAAACCGGCCACATAACTCTTGACCACGGATTCATGAACACAGCTTCATGCGAATCAGCAATTACTTACATTGATGGCGACAAGGGAATTTTGCGCTATCGCGGTTACCCAATCGAACAGCTTGCTGAGAAAAGTACTTTCCTAGAAACGTCATACCTTTTAATTTATGGACACTTGCCAAGTGTGAGCGAACTGGCCAAGTTCACTGAAGACATCAGCATGCACACCATGGTGCATGAAGACCTTCGACGGTTCTTCGATGGTTTCCCGCGCGATGCACACCCGATGCCAGTTTTAAGTAGTGCAGTAAGTGCGCTATCAACTTTCTACCAAGACTCACTTGACCCATTCAACGAACGTCAAGTTGAGATTTCAACAATTCGCTTGATGGCAAAGATCCCAACTCTTGCGGCATATGCATACAAGAAAACAATTGGTCAGCCATCGCGGTACCCAGATAACTCGCTTGACTATGTTTCAAACTTCCTGAACATGACATTCGGTGTTCCAGCTGAACCTTATGAAGCAAATCCAAACATTGTTAAAGCCTTAGACATGCTTTTCATTTTGCACGCAGATCACGAACAGAATTGCTCAACTTCAACAGTTCGCATGGTTGGTTCATCACATGCAAACTTGTTCGCATCAGTTTCGGCTGGAATCAATGCACTGTTTGGTCCGCTACACGGTGGCGCCAACCAAGCGGTTCTTGAAATGCTTGAAGAGATCCAGGCATCTGGTGAC
Organism: Candidatus Nanopelagicales bacterium; assembly: GCA_044239795.1. Taxonomy (GTDB): domain Bacteria; phylum Actinomycetota; class Actinomycetes; order S36-B12; family UBA5976; genus UBA5976. The sequence continues at coordinate 1,948 of JBIIAS010000106.1, forward strand.
ACAGTTCAACAGTTCATTCAACGCGTAAAGAATCGTGAAGAAGGCGTAAAGCTCATGGGCTTTGGTCACCGAGTTTACAAGAGCTACGATCCACGCGCCGCAATTGTACGCAAGCATGCTCACGACATCCTGACGATGCTTGGCGTACAGGATCCGTTATTTGATATCGCTCGCGAACTTGAAGACGCTGCATTGAGCGATGAATTCTTTATTGAGCGCAAGCTTTACCCGAATGTCGATTTCTACACTGGTTTGATTTACCGTGCAATTGGTTTCCCAACCCGCATGTTTACTGTGTTGTTCGCAATTGGTCGCGTACCTGGCTGGATTGCGCAATGGCAAGAAATGATCACTGATCCAGACACCAAGATTGGTCGCCCTCGTCAGGTTTACATCGGTGAAGCTGAACGCGGCTACGTCGATCTAGCTAAGCGATAAATTCAACTCAATTTTTGTGTAGGGCTTCGTTTAGTCCGCCCCATGTTCCTTCGCGAGTTACGGCTTCAAGTGCGCCGGAAACTGAGTTGCGACGGAATAGTAAGCCGTTTGCGCCCGACAATTCCTTAGCCTTAACAACTGTGTTATCTGGCAGGGTTATTTTTGAGCCACCTGTGATGTAACAGCCAGCTTCAACAACGCAACTATCACCAAGGGAAATTCCTACACCGGCATTTGCGCCAACTAAGCAATTTTCGCCGATAGTGATTACTTCTTTGCCACCACCAGAAAGTGTGCCCATGATGCTGGCACCGCCACCAATGTCCGAACCGTTGCCAACAACTACGCCAGCAGAGATTCGGCCTTCAACCATGCTGGCGCCTAAAGTTCCAGCGTTGAAGTTTACAAATCCCTCATGCATAACGGTTGTGCCTGATGCAAGATGAGCACCTAGGCGAACTCGATCTGCATCTGCAATTCGCACACCAGTTGGAACGACGTAATCCAACATGCGTGGAAACTTATCAAGACCGAAAACATTTAAGTTAATGCCTTTAGCGCGAGCTTTGATTGCTACTTCAGTAACATTTTCGACGGCAACCGGACCAAGTGAAGTCCAAGCAACATTAGTCAGTAGTCCAAACAATCCATCAAGGTTGATGGTTCGGGGAGCCATTAAGCGATGCGATAGCAAATGCAATCGCAAGTACGCATCAGCCGCATCAGTTGGCGCTGCACTTAAGTCTGAAGTTGTATTGATTACTTCTACACGAACGCCCCGCAATCCGTCGGTATCAATGCCTCGTTCGAGGCCGGTAACGTGGGCAGCTTTTTCGCCCAAAGCTGGCTGTGGGTACCAAACATCAAGCAGCACGTCAGTCGAGTACGTGGCTAATCCGGTTGCAGTTGCAATTTGACTCTGGCTCATGTCATTCCTTGGATTTAGGGGCCTTAAGTAGTGAAAAAAGGATTACAGGACTACCGTAGTCGTGTGGACATAGTTGCGTTAAACCCGCACGCCGACATAGTTGCGTTGACTACTGATCTGGTCAATATTCCAAGTGTTTCGGGCAATGAAGCGGCGTTAGCCAATGCCATTTTCGTCGAGTTAAGCAAATGCGACTGGCTAGAAGTTCACCGATTCAAGAACTCAGTTGTCGCGAAATCTAACCTAGGCAAAGACTCTCGAGTCATAGTTGCCGGCCACATAGATACCGTTCCAGTAGCGGACAATGAGGCTGCACTTTTTGTTTCCAGCGGACATGGCCTGCCAAGTGATGGCACGATCGTGCCCGAAGATGTGGTCTTTGGTCTTGGTTCTTGTGACATGAAGGGCGGAGTAGCCGTTGCCCTGCGAGCTGCCGTAAGTATCGAAAATCCACAGTTTGATGTCACCTACATTTTTTATGAATGCGAAGAAATTGATAGCGAACGCAATGGTTTGACACTGATTGCTGCCGAGCACCCCGAATGGCTAACCGCCGACATCGCAGTTTTACTTGAACCATCGAATGCGACCATCGAAGCTGGTTGCCAAGGCACACTTCTAGCTAAGGTTTCCACAATTGGCACTCGGGCCCACAGCGCCCGTTCCTGGCTAGGGGATAACGCAATCCATAATCTGGGTGACATTTTGGCAAGACTAAATGCCTATGTTCCAGCCAAAGTAATGATTGACGGTCTTGAGTATCGCGAAGGTTTAAATGCAGTTCAAGTAACCGGAGGTATCGCCGGAAACGTGATCCCAGATTCCGCAACAGTCGATGTTAACTATCGATATGCACCAAGTACTAGCGGTCCACAAGCTGAAGCACATATCCGAGAAGTTTTCGATGGCTTCTTAGTTGAGTTTGTCGACAATGTTTCGGGTGCAATGCCAGGACTTGATCGTCCAGCTTTAGCTGATTTAGTTTCCCGCGTTGGTGGAAAAGTTGCACCTAAGTTTGGTTGGACCGATGTTGCAAGATTTTCTG
>JBIIAS010000107.1:0-4333 GCA_044239795.1 Candidatus Nanopelagicales bacterium
CCAATGTTGATCTCGAGCTTGCATGACTTGATCAGAACGGATTGAAAATCCAGTTTCTGAAAAATCTAGGTGAGAAATGTTTGGTGACGCAGGCATGTTTCGAGCTAATCTTTACCGATTCGTGGCCAAGTATCACTAACTATGTAGCCGTGTGGATATGGATCGGTTGGATCCAGCATGTGTTGATGAGTTCCAGTTAGCCAAGCTTGTCCTGCTATAGATGGAATGATTCCAGGCTTGTCGCCAATCATTACTTCCTGTTCAATGCGACCTTCAAAGTGCGATCCAATAATTGAGCGTCCGCGGATCCGATCGCCTAGCTTCATTACGCCACGGGCATGCAGCACTGCCATTCGTGCTGAAACTCCAGTTCCAGTTGGCGAACGATCGATTTTTCCTGGCTGCACTGCAACGGCGTTGTGGCTGATCAGTGCGCCATTTTCTTCAAATACCGGCATTGCCATTTGGCAAAACGAGAAGTGAGTCCAGCCCGGGATGGTTGGGTGAGTAAAAGTTAACTGCTCATTTGCAGCTTTGGTAATTCCGATTCCCATAACTGCAAGATCACGGGCTTCACTTGGATCAAGTGTGAATCCCAATTCCTTTGCATTAACAATTACGAAGCTGTCTCCGCCCCATGCGGTATCAACCGTCAATGTTCCTAAACCTGGAACTTCCAACTTGGTATCTAAAGTAGCCGCAAAAGCCGGAACATTGTGCACCTTGATCTGGGTTGCTTTACCGTCCTTGCAGGTTGCAAATACTTCGACTAATCCAGCCGGCGCTTCCATAAAGAAATGAGTTTCTGGTTCAACCATTGGCACAATGCCAGTTTCCAGAACTACGGTCGCTACACACATTGAATTTGAGCCTGACATAAGTGGAGTGTCTTCTGGCTCCATGATTATGAATCCAACAGCCGCCTTAGGATCCTTTGGTGGTACCAACATATTCACATGTCGAAAAACGCCACCGCGAGGTTCGTTTAATAAAAATTGGCGAAGCTCGTTATCGGTTGCGATGAATCGTGACTGGTCATACAAAGTCTCACCCGGCGGCGGGTTTACGCCGCCAACAATTACGTCTCCAACTTCACCTTCGGCATGACAACTAACAACGTGGATTGTTTTGATTGATCGCATGAGTTCAAGTTTAGGGTTTCAAAACCTAGCCCAAGGCAGGAACGGTAAATCTAGTGAACGTGGAAGTCGAAGGCTTGGGCCATAGCGGCATCAATTGCCTTAAGCGCTAATTCAACTCTGGTTTCAACCGAGCCATCAAGTGCCATCCAAGATCTGCCAGTACTGATGAGGTCATCTTCAAATTCTCGAGTCATTGATACTCGCAATTCTTCGGAGTCTCGAATCTTGTCTTGGACAAAAGGGACACCATCAGGCTGAGTTACAAAATAAATTCGGTTTTGGTTGTCACTAGGCATTGGGAGCGCGGCCTTTTCGCCCAAGTAACGACGCTCCCAAGTTATTGAGGCGAAAACATCAGTGTCACAACAAACCACTGGTCCACCTGTACGAGCCGCAACATCTTCAAGCTGTTGTTGCACGATCGCAATTTCAACGAAGTCATTTGTTGTCCAAGGGACTGAGTATTCGTTTAGTCCCATCGCCTCAGCTTGTTCCTTCTTGCGCATGGTTAGATCGCGACCATATTCACGAATCCAGTTGGTTGTGGCAAAGTTTCCTTGGCGCTTCATTAACTCGGCTTGAACTGCCAAAGTTGTAGTAGTGGTTCCAGTTGATTCAGCACCGATAAACACTGCGCGAATCGCGAGTAATTCTCTAGAGCCTGGTCCTAGCAAGTGCCAGTTTCCAATTAGGTCATCTCTAATTTGAGTCGAAGACACGGGAACCTGAGTGCGATCGGGATCAAAGCTGTGGTGATGCAGACCTAGAAGTTTGGCGAACTCATCACCATTGGTTTCGGAGGTAACAAGAAGATCAACTGGAGGTGTGTGACGCAGGTGGGCTTCGATGACTCTGGCATTAGATTTAGCAACTGCGCCATTACCTGGATCGTATGGTGTTGATTCGTAGCCATGCACAATTGTCATTGCGGCTTCGTTTACGCCTTCAGCAACACAGTCCTGCAAGAGTGCGCGAGCCCGGTCATTCGCAGCTAGACGATCATGCGGCGCAGCCAATACGACTACAACTACATGGTCACGCCTTTCGATGGCAGATTTGATCAGCTTCACATGACCCATGTGAGGTGGATTAAATGTTCCAGTTACTAGTGCGGCCGGCATCTTCAAAGCCTATCTGGATTTATGGACACCAAAAAATGCCCTAGTTACGCAACAAGTATTGAACTTACGGAACTAGTAAGAGTTTTCCTGTGGTTTTGCGAGCTGCCAAGTCTGAGTGCGCGTCTTTGGCATTTTGTAATGCGTAGGTCTTGCCGATTGCGAAGCTAAGTTTTCCAGCTAAGTGCTCAGTAAAGATTTCATCTGCTCGCCATTGCATTTCACCAGGGCCGACTATGTAATCCGCCAAAGTAGGACGAGTTACAAACAGAGATCCCATTCGACTTAAGGCTTGGAGATCGAATGCCGGAACCATTCCACTGGCGCCACCGAAAAGCGCCATCATGCCACGGCGCTTAAGTGAGGCCAGGCTGCCTTCAAAAGTTGCTTGTCCAACACCGTCATAGACAACATCTACGCCAATTCCGTTGGTTAGTTCTTTGGCTTTCGCGGCTACATCTGCGGAGTCGTATCTAATGACATGGCTGGCACCAGCATTGCGAGCGATTTCTGCTTTTTCAGCAGTTGAAGCAGTTCCGATAACAGTTGCGCCACGGTTAGAAATCATTTGGCAAAGAAGTTGTCCAACGCCACCAGCAGCTGCGTGTACTAACGCGGTATCCCCTGGCTTTACTTCATAAAGAGATGCAATTAAGTAATGTGCGGTCATACCTTGCAACATTGCGGCACACGCGACATCTAGAGATACGCCGTCCGGAACTCTAACCACTGAAGCTGCATTGACTGCATGGACTTGCGAATAACTTCCTAGTGAAGATGGCCAAGCAACTTTGTCTCCCGCGCTAAAGCCTTTAACTACAGAGCCAACTTCGACAACGACTCCACTTCCTTCAAGCCCAGGTACGTATGGACTCGGCATTGGATAGATACCTTGACGTTGGTATATGTCAATAAAGTTAACGCCGCTATAAGCGAGCTCAACTAAAAGTTGATCTGGGCCACAAACAGGAACAGGTAGATCAGCTACCTTTAGGACCTCTGGTCCACCGGGCTGATCTACCTGTATCGCAAGCATGTTTAGTTAGCGACCTGCAGTGCCTTCAACGTAGTCATTGTCACCGGTCTTAACCCATGACATCAACTTACGTAAATCGCGGCCAACAGCTTCGATTGGATGCTGCTCTGCTTTGGCACGAAGTGACTTGAATTCTGGTGCACCTGCATCCTGGTCATCAATAAAGCGCTGAGCAAACTTGCCCTGTTGAATGTCAGTTAGCACAGCTTTCATTTCTGCTTTAACTGAAGCATTGATGATACGTGGACCGGAAACATAGTCGCCGTATTCAGCGGTGTCAGAAACACTCCAACGCTGCTTGGCAATTCCACCTTCGTACATCAAGTCAACAATTAGCTTCAATTCGTGCAAGCACTCGAAGTAAGCAACTTCTGGCTGGTATCCAGCTTCAACAAGAGTTTCATAACCTGCTTGGACTAGTGCTGAAGCGCCACCACAAAGAACGGCTTGCTCACCAAATAAATCAGTTTCGGTTTCTTCGGTGAAAGTTGTCTTGATGCCACCAGCGCGAAGTGCACCGATACCTGCTGCATATGAAAGCGCAAGTGCCCAAGCACTGCCTGATGCATCTTGTTCAACAGCAACAATCGCTGGAACGCCACGACCGGCTACGTACTCGCGTCGAACTAAGTGTCCTGGACCCTTTGGCGCGACCATGCAAACATCTACGTTTGCTGGCGGTGTTATGTAACCAAAGCGGATGTTAAAGCCATGTGCAAAGAAAAGAGCGTCACCAGCTTTTAGATTTGGTTCTACTGATGCGGCGTAAACCTTGCGAGCTACGTGATCTGGAACCAGCATCATGATTACATCAGCTTCAGCTGCTGCCGTTGCTGGATCTACAACGCGTAGACCTTCGGATTCAGCCTTTGCTTTGCTCTTTGAGCCATCAGCAAGACCGACGCGAACATCAACGCCACTGTCGCGCAAGCTAAGTGCGTGGGCATGGCCCTGGCTTCCATAACCAATAACGGCTACCTTGCGACCTTGAATATTTGAAAGGTCTGCATCATCTTCGTAAAACAATTCGGCCACTG
>JBIIAS010000108.1:0-4291 GCA_044239795.1 Candidatus Nanopelagicales bacterium
CAGATCGTGAAACCAAACGTTGTCTAGCCAGTTAATCGCATCTGGTGCCCCAGCTTTTTGGGATAGATCACTAAGCCCAGAGATTGTTGCTACAAACTCAAAGTTCACCAAGAACTGTGTTGTCGCATTCTCGAGAATTAAGAATGGATCGGCGAGATGTTTCACTTCACCAGCCACTAGTGGGAGTTGCCCATGAGCCAGTCTGAGCTCAATTGGGCTGGAAGTGTTGCGGAGCCGATCTAGCCACGAGACATGAGCCTGTTCGTATCGGACAGTTTCCAGAACTTCGTAAGCAAGGTCGAGACGTTCCTCAGACTCAACTTCCTCGGCAGCCTGGAGCAGAACTCGATTGAGCTCAGCGATTAACGAGGATTCAAACTCTGCAGATTCCATCCCGATATTTCACCTCAATCCCAGGTTTGCCAATAGACAATTCGGTGGGCTGTGGATAACCAAATTTAGATATCCACAGATTTACCTGAGTTCAGCTGCAGGTATTGACAGGCAATCAAGGAGAAATTAGAAAGTTTGTACTGGTGTTTTTGGGGGAATAAAAACACCAAGCAGCACCTGCAGGCATCTGCAAAGGTTTGTCGGGGCTGCAATTGCTAAACGTTTCGGGGGGAAACAATGAATGCAATTATCTATGCGCTGCCAGCGCCCGGTGCACGTCAATACAAGCCAGGCAACATCATTAACTTGCCGGTACGAACCAAACATGGTCTGCAAGAGACTTTGCCATTTGAATGGCCAACCGATGGTGCAAATGCGATCAAGTATGTGCCACCTCGAATGGCTGAAAATCGACCAGACAGTTTTGACCCACAAGCAACCGCCAGAGTTGACTTACCGTCTGCGCGGCAATGGTCTATGCGATTGGTTCATGCCTTGGTTGAAGTAGTTAACGGCTCTCGGCCAGCAGCACAACTAAACCGTTGGATTACGCCAGAAGTCATGAGTCAGCTGCAGAGCCAAATTGCTAGGAACAAAATGCCACGACTAGGTGTTCGCAGTATTCATGTTCATGAAACAGATGACGGCGTTGCCGAAGTTAGTTCGGTGTTCGGAACACCTAATCGATCGTTTGCTCTTGCACTTCGACTCGAAGGCTTGGATGGCAGATGGCGGGCAACAAGTTTGATGTGGGCACTGCCGGAATAGTTTCGGCAAGATAAGTGCTGCCGGAATAGTTTCGGCAAGATAAGTGCTGCCGGAATAGTTTCGGCAAGATAAGTGCTGCCGGAATAGTTTCGGCAAGATAAGTACTGCCGGAATAGTTAGCTTGCTGCGCCGTGACACTTCTTGTATTTGGAACCTGAACCACATGGACATGGTTCGTTACGTCCAACGTTCGCATAAGCATCATTTGAAACTGAAGTTGTTTTCACTTCTCCAGATTCACTAGGTCCGGAGTACTGAAGAGCTGCTACTGACTTCGGTGTAATCAATCCTTTGGTTTCTAATTCAACGCCTTCATCGGCACCATCACTGTGAATATGTGGCGTAACTGTAACTTCAGCATTGAACATGTAGCCAACAGATTCTTCCTTGATGGCTTCCATCATGGCCACGAACAAGTCAAAGCCTTCACGCTGGTACTCGACTAGTGGATCGCGCTGAGCCATTGCACGAAGTCCAATTCCTTCTTGTAAGTAATCCATTTCATAAAGGTGCTCGCGCCACTTTCGATCCAGAACTGAAAGAATTACTCGGCGTTCAAGTTCTCGCATAACAGGAGGCTGCAGTGCAGCTTCGCGAGCTAAGTAAGCCCGGTTGATATCTTCTTGCAAAGTAGTGATCATGAATTCAGCAGATAGATCTGCTGGATCTCCACCCGCAGCCTTGACCATGTCATTAATCGATATCTCGATTGGGTAAAGAGCAGATAAGGCCTTCCAAAGAGCCTGCAAATCCCAATCTTCCGGGAAGCCTTCTGCGGTTTCAGCCGCAACATAAGCCGCAATGGTGTCATTCATGAAGGTCTTGATTTGCTCCTGAATATCTTCACCATCAAGAACACGGGTGCGTTCGGCGTAAACAACCTGGCGTTGGCGGTTCATTACTTCGTCATACTTCAAAACATTCTTACGAATCTCAAAGTTCTGCGCTTCAACTTGAGTCTGGGCGGAACGAATTGAGTTCGTCACCATCTTGGCTTCGATTGGGACATCATCAGGAACGTTAAAGCGTTGCAAGAACGAATTAACCATGTCGCCCTTGAATAGGCGCATCAAATCATCTTCGAGTGACAAGTAGAAACGGGTCTCGCCTGGGTCACCCTGACGACCGGAACGACCGCGTAACTGGTTATCAATACGACGAGATTCGTGACGTTCGGTGCCTAGAACATAAAGTCCGCCAACATCCACCACTTCGTTATGTTCCGATTCAACTGCTGCTTTTGCGGCTTCAAGAGCTGGTCCCCAAGCTGCTTCGTACTCGGCAGCGTTTTCGACTGGATCAAGGCCGCGTCGCTCAAGTTCTTGCGCTGCCCGAAATTCTGGGTTGCCGCCAAGCATAATGTCGGTACCACGGCCGGCCATATTTGTTGCAACGGTTACCGCGCCTTTACGACCCGCTTCAGCAACGATGGTTGCTTCACGATCGTGTTGCTTTGCGTTCAAGACTTCATGTGGAATTCCAGTGCGAGTTAAATACTTAGAAACTAGTTCGCTCTTCTCGACGCTGGTAGTTCCAACAAGAACTGGTTGGCCAGCACGATGCTTTTCTTCTATGTCGGCAATAACTGCCTTTAATTTTGCATCCTCAGTTCGGTAAACCAAATCTGATTGATCAACACGTTGCACTGGACGATTAGCTGGAATTGGAACTACGCCAAGTTTGTAAATCTGTTGGAATTCTGAAGCTTCAGTCATAGCTGTACCAGTCATGCCCGAAAGTTTGTCGTACATGCGGAAGTAGTTCTGGATTGTGATAGTTGCTAGCGTCTGATTCTCGTTTTGAATCTCTACGCCTTCTTTAGCTTCAATTGCTTGATGCATTCCATCGTTGTAACGACGACCGGCCAAGATTCGACCAGTATGTTCGTCAACAATTAGAACTTCGCCATCCATGACGACGTAATCCTTATCCTTCTTGAATAAAGCAAGAGCCTTGATCGCGTTATTCAAGTAACCAACGAGTTGGGTGTTTTCTGATTCGTAAAGATTTTCAATACCTAACCAGTTCTCAACTTTTTCAACACCTGGTTCCAAAATTCCGATTGTGCGTTTTTTCTCATTCACTTCGTAATCTGTTTCCGCAGTTAAGCGTGGCACCAAGCGAGCAAATTCTGCGTACCACTTGGTTGCAACATCAGCTGGTCCGCTGATTAATAGTGGAGTGCGCGCTTCATCGATCAAAATCGAGTCAACTTCATCGACAATCGCAAAGTTGTAATCACGTTGCACACGGTCAGCTGGGTTAAGTGTCATGTTGTCGCGAAGATAATCAAAACCAAATTCATTGTTAGTGCCATATGTAATGTCTGCGTTGTAGGCACCTCGACGTTGTTCCGGATTCATGTCCGAAAGAATCGTGCCAACTTCCAAACCTAAGAAGCGGTGGACGCGACCCATCCATTGCCCATCTCGAGCAGCCAAGTAATCGTTAACTGTTACCACGTGAACGCCACGGCCAGAAAGTGCATTTAGATAAGCGGGCAAAGTGGAAACAAGTGTTTTACCTTCACCGGTTCGCATTTCTGCAATGTTTCCTAAATGAAGTGCAGCACCACCCATTAACTGAACGTCATAGTGACGTTGTCCTAAGGTACGTTTGCTCGCTTCTCGGACGGCAGCAAATGCTTCTGGCAATAACTCGTCAAGGCTTTCACCATTTGAAATCCGAAGTTTGAAGTCTGCTGTTAGTCCACGTAGATCCTCGTCAGAAAGTGCTACATAGTGTTCTTCTAAAGAATTAACTTGAGCAGCAAGTGACTCCAGGGTTCGCAGAATCTTTCCTTCGCCAGCTCGAAGAATTTTGTCCAGAACGCTCACAGATAAGTCCTTGCCATTAATCAAATTTGCACAAATGCACTGTACTAATCGTAAGTCACAGCCAATCCCTACAAGTAACCGGGAGATTCAACCAAAAATGGCTAAATACTGGGTGATTTAGGATTTCAATACATTACTCGCCTATTTTTTCGTGTTAGTTTTTAAGTGAGGCGGTTTCGGCGCACTTCCCTGTAAAGCCGAATTAATGACATGCACACAAGGCGATCACAACTATCTCTGATCATGGTTGCGTCCCTAGCTGTCCTTGCAGGCTCTATAGTCCAGCCGGTCAA
>JBIIAS010000001.1:0-52203 GCA_044239795.1 Candidatus Nanopelagicales bacterium
TTGGTACCCCTGGTCGGACTTGAACCGACACTGGCACGATTTTAAGTCGTGTGCCTCTAACCGATTGGGCTACAGGGGCGTGGTGTTTTCCACCGCTTAATCCTGACAGGTATTGCCAGAACTTCCTAACTGGGGTTGGAAACTAGGGCTCGGGCAATGCCATCGAGGATGTCGCGTTCCGAAACGACAACAACAGAAAGGCCAGTTCGAGCCATTATGCGATCCAATACCAATGCGCCCGAGCCAATTACATCAATTCGACCCTCGTGCATAGGACCTAAAGTTGCCCGCTGTTCCCGAGTCATAGTCAATAACTCATGCGTCACGCGATGCACTTCGCTGGCAGAAATTCGACTGCCATGAATTACTTCTGAGTCATACTCAGTTAGCCCCATTGCCAGAGCTGCAACTGTTGTGACTGAGCCAGCTAGACCTATTAAACTTTTTGCTTCCACAATTGGTACAGCTTGGTAAGCCTGGTCAATTGCGGCATCGATGTCTGCGGTTGCTGCAGCGATCTGTTCTGGAGTTGCTGGGTCACTAATCAAGTGACGTTCCGTCATTCGCACGCAACCAACATTTGTGCTGATTGCAGCAGTTGGCTTTGTTGTGCCAAGTACAAATTCAGTTGACCCACCACCGATGTCAACCACTAAGTAAGGAGCATTTGGTGCGGGATCGAAATTCAATAAATCTGCAGTTGCTCCCAAGAAGGAAAGTGCAGCTTCTTCATCACCACTGATGATGTCCGGTTCAATTCCTAAGCGAGCCAGAATGCCATCAACGAATTCGCCACGATTTGAAACATCTCGGCTTGCACTTGTTGCCACAAATCGAACTAGTTCAGGTTCGTGCTTTTCGATCAATTGTGCGTACGTATCAATTGCTGCAAAAGTTCTAGTTAGTGCGGCTTGTGAGAATTCTCCGGTTTTGTCAACGCCTTCACCTAAGCGAACGATAACCATAGTTCGAACGACATCAGTGAGTTTTCCGTTATCGATATCTGCAATCAAAAGTCGAATCGAATTTGTACCGCAATCAATTGCTGCCACTCTCAATGTCATCACCTCCACATGGTCCAGTCTGACCCCAGTCTTTCAACATAGCCAGTGCCAAGTCACCAAGTGGATTAACGCCTGGCCCAGCTGCTAGCGAGTGACCAACAAGTACATGCAGACACTTAACGCGAGTTGGCATACCACCAGCGCTAATTCCGGCTATCTCTTCAACGTGCTCAATTGCTTCACGTTCTGCTAAATAAACTTCATGCGCTGTTTCATACTTCGCAGCAAGTTCTGGATCAGCCGCAATTGCATCGGCAAGTTCTTTCATCACACCGTTTGCTTCCAGCGTTCCAATTGCTCCTGTGGCTTTAGGGCAAGTCATGTAATACAGCGTTGGGAATGGCGTCCCATCATCTAAGCGCGGTGAAGTCTTCAGTACGTCAGGCTGTCCGCAGGAACAGCGATGCGCAACTTCAATAACACTTCTGGGATCGCGCCCAAGTTGGGCACGCACTGCTGCGAAATCTTCTGGGGTCAGCATCTTGCTATTGCGGCAGATCTTCGGATTGCACGACTAATGGATCATCAGGTGGTGGTGGATTGTCGGCAAGCTTGGTGCTGCTCCAAAGTTTGGTGTACCAAGCCGAGTCATCGTTAGGTACTAAGGCACCTGGAACGCCGGTAATTGAAGTTGTTGTCTCTTCATCAAGTACTACAAAGCCAATTTCGCCTGGAAAGACATAATTCAGACGTTCTCTGGCTATGGCTTGAAGGTAAGCGGGATCAGAAAGTCTTGCTTTGCGATTATTCAATTCATCGATCTTGGTCTGCTGCGCAACTACTTGTTGTTCCAAGTCCTTGATTTCGCGTCGCTCTTGAATCAATGCGCGCAGTGGAACCGCCAAAGTCAGCATGACAAAAACACCCGCAAGAATCATTGCAATTGCGCGCGCATTTGTTTTCGGAGAAATCCTTGGAGAAGGGGCCACGTCTTTATTGTGCCGTGCTTAACCCTTGAAACGAGGGAATGCGCTGCGTCCGGCGTATCGTGCCGTTTCGTCAAGATCTTCTTCGATGCGCAGTAACTGGTTGTATTTAGCTACGCGATCAGACCGGGCTGGTGCACCACTCTTGATTTGGCCACAGTTAAATGCAACAGCTAAGTCAGCAATTGTGGTGTCTTCGGTTTCACCTGAACGGTGACTCATCATTGTCGCGAATCCTGCGCGATGTGCCATTTCAACCGATTCTGCAGTTTCAGTTAGGGAACCAATCTGGTTTACCTTTACCAATAGTGCATTTGCAGATTTAAGTTCAATACCCTTTGCGATGCGTTCGGTGTTGGTCACATAGTGATCATCACCAACGATCTGAATTTGATCACCCATTGCAGAAGTGAAATGAACCCACGAATCCCAGTCATCTTCAGCTAACGGATCTTCAATTGAAACGATTGGGAAATCTTTTGCTAGCTGAGCATAAAGCTCAATCATTTGTTCGGTTGATCGAGCTGTGCCTTCTACGTGGTAACTACCGTCTTTGAAGAATTCAGTAGCTGCAACATCCATTGCAAGAGCAACATCAGCACCTAACTTAAAGCCAGCCTTTGTGATCGCTTCTGAAATAAGTTCCAGGGCGGCACGATTACTTGGCAAGTTTGGCGCAAATCCACCTTCATCACCCAGGCCAGTTGAAAGTCCGTTTGATTTAAGAACGCTCTTTAGTGAGTGGTAAACCTCAGCGCCCATTCTTAGTGCGTCATGGAAGGAATCTGCGCCAATTGGAGCAATCATGAATTCTTGGAAATCAACATCGCTATCAGCATGCGCACCACCATTGATGATGTTCATCATTGGCACTGGCAGCACGTGAGCGTTTGGTCCGCCGATGTAGCGATACAGCGGCAGGCCAGCAGATTGAGCTGCAGCCTTTGAAACGGCCATAGAAACACCAAGAATTGCATTTGCGCCTAAACGAGCCTTGTTAGGTGTGCCGTCTAAGGCGATCATGGTGTCATCAATAAATCTTTGGTCAGTTGCATCAAATCCAATAATCGCTGGCATGATTTCATCCTCAACTGCGATTACAGCCTGGATTACGCCTTTACCTAAGTAGCGTTCGTCACCATCGCGCAATTCGACAGCCTCGAATGCACCAGTGGATGCACCTGATGGAACTGCTGCACGACCAACGCTGTCATCGTCAAGAGTGACTTCAACTTCAACCGTTGGATTGCCACGGGAATCTAAAATCTCACGGGCTCTAACATCAGAAATACTTGACACGGGATGACTCCAATAACTTCAAAGTAGGACTGCGAGCTTTGCCCGCCGCTAAGCAAAGTCTACCGATTTGGCAGATGTCTCTTGAAAAGCCAGTGGCTAAAGGCCTTCTGATTCCCTTACTTTGCTGCGAAAGCGCATCATTTCTGCTCGAAGTACCGATTCAGATTCAATGTCTACCTCAAGAGCAAGTTCAACAGTTGCCACTAAGAGTGCTGCTATCTGTTCTTTGTTCACATCACCAATTAACTCGCGTAACGAATCTTTCATCGCAGAATCCCCTGCAGCAATTCCACTGTTTCGGGAACGATAAACAAGTTGTGTTGCCAGCTGTAATGCCGGCATAGCCTTTGGCACACCATCGGTGACTGATTCGCGTTGCTTCTCTTCTTCTTTAATCTTTGCCCAGTTAGCTTCAAGCTCTTCATTTGATGAAACAACTAAGTCAGAAAAAACGTGAGGATGGCGTCGCACTAACTTATCTACGACACCCTGCGCGATTGCATCTAAGGAAAAGGTGGTGTCGGTTTCTTGAGCAATTCGTGCGTGAAAAACAACTTGCAAAAGTAGATCGCCTAATTCTTCCCGAAGTGAACCTAGGTCACCTTGATCCATTGCCTCAAGGACTTCATAAGTTTCTTCGAGCAAGTAGCGCGCTAGGCTCTCGTGGGTTTGCTCAGCATCCCAGGGACAACCGCCAGGACTTCGAAGTTGGTCGATCACCTGGACAAGTTGTTCTACAGGTGAATTCATTTTTAATTTACCCTAGCGAAATCGGTAGTGGCACTGCCAAAGTTTCATCACCAGGTTTGCTGATGACAGCAGTTGGATCCCATTTCCCAAACCTAGGATTCAATTCAACGCCAAGTTCTTCACTCAAAGCAGTTAAGTAATCTGTCATGGCAACAAATTGCGTTTGGCTATCTGCGCCCGGTGCCAATTTTTCCATCAGAATGCGCTGAACCAGGATCTCGTGCATAAATCCATCTAAATCATCCGCCGGAACAGCATTTTGTGAAACGAGTTGTGCTTCGATGGTCTCCTGCGCATACTGCGCAAAAACTTCATCCTTGTATGCCGCAACATCACGATCCGTTACTTCGATTCCTTCGCGTGCAACTGCTTCTGCAAAAAGTGCAGCCCGAACAAAGTGATCTAATGCGCGCTGATTAATCTGGACCAAACTTGGGACTTCACTTACTAGTGATGGGTCTGTTACTTGGATTTGAGCGCGCACTTTGTCTACTCGATCAGCTACCGCTGACGCTGGGATAACTTTTCCATTGATGATTGCGGCGCTACCTGCAAGTTTTGGTGAATCAGAACATCCGGTTAGTACTGCAACGCCAATGATCAAAGTTGCAACGAAACGAAGTTTCACAGATGTTCCTTTCAAGAACCAACCTTCTAATTTTATTATGAAGATGCAACCACTGATGACACCCAGGTATCAACCCATTCAACAAGGTCAATATCCGCTGCTTGGCTTGCTGATCCGATCAGTGCTCCCTTAGGGCGAGGCACGACAATCGTACGTGTTGCAGGCTTTATCACCGATCCTGGATACAGCCGGTTTAATCTCAGCACTTTAGATTCTGGTAGTTCAACTGGGGAAAACTTCACATGACTGGAAGTAGCAATTACTTCCGATATCCCAACGGCCTGCAACGAGACTCGCAATCTGGCAATTGAAACCAAGGTTTCGACTGGCGCTGGCATTGATCCGTATCGGTCAGCAAGCTCTTCGACTACTCCAGTTACATCTTCATTAGTTCTGGCATCTGCCAACCGACGATAAGCCTCGAGTCGAAGTCTCTCTTCTGGGACGTAACCGTGTGGCAAATGTGCATCGACCGGCAGTTCAACCTTTACGACGTCTTCAGCAATTGCGGCACCACCGGTTTTAACTTCTTCCACCGCTTCACTCACTAGGCGAACGTAAAGATCGAAACCAACATCAGCGATGTGTCCGCTTTGCTCGCCACCAAGTAAGTTTCCTGCGCCGCGTATTTCTAAGTCTTTCATGGCAACAGCCATACCTGAACCTAAATCAGTGTGTGCTGCGATCGTAGAAAGTCGATCATGGGCATTTTCACTCAATGGTTTATCTGGTGAGTACAAGAAGTAGGCGTAGCCACGTTCTCGACTTCGACCAACGCGACCGCGCAATTGATGTAGTTGCGACAAGCCAAATGTGTCTGCACGATCCACAATCAACGTATTTGCATTTGGAATGTCTAAGCCGCTTTCAATGATCGTGGTTGAAACCAGTACGTCGTACTTGTGCTCCCAGAAATCAACGATGATCTGTTCCAAAGTGTGTTCATTCATTTGTCCGTGTGCCACGGCGATTCGAGCTTCTGGAACTAACTCAGACAACTTAGCTGCAACTCGATTAATGCTTTCCACGCGATTATGGACAAAGAAGATTTGTCCGTCGCGAATTAGTTCGCGGTGAATTGCTGCAGTAATAAATTTCTCATCGTACGGTCCGACAGTGGTTAACACTGGATGTCGTTCTTCCGGCGGGGTTTGTATCGTAGACATTTCTCGCAAGCCAGTAACAGCCATTTCAAGTGTTCGTGGGATTGGTGTTGCAGACATAGTGAGCATGTCGACATTTGTTCGCAGTGCTTTCAAGTGTTCTTTGTGCTCAACACCAAATCGTTGTTCTTCATCAACTATGACTAAGCCAAGATCCTTGAACCGAACTTCTGGATTGAATAAACGATGTGTACCAATGACCATGTCGATGGTTCCATCAGTAATTCCACTGATGACTTCACGGACCTGGGCATCGGTTTGAAACCGAGAGAGTGCGGCTAACTTAATTGGGAATTGCGCATATCTGCGAGAAAAAGTTTCAAAGTGCTGCTGTACCAACAAAGTTGTTGGAACCAAGATCGCGACTTGCTTGCCGTCTTGGACTGCCTTAAATGCTGCGCGAACTGCAATTTCAGTTTTGCCGTATCCCACATCGCCACAGACCAATCGATCCATCGGAATGTCATTTTCCATATCGCGCTTAACTTCATCGATAGTTACTAACTGATCTGGAGTTTCGACGTATTCAAAAGCATCTTCAAGTTCGCGTTGCCAAGGACTATCCGGCGAGAAGGCAAAGCCTTTACTTGCCATGCGAGCTGCATACAGTCGGATAAGTTCTCCAGCAATCTGCCGAACTGCTCGACGAGCTCGAGATTTAGTTGCTGCCCAATCCCCGCCACCAAGTCGATTTAAGGAAGGGGCTTCGCCACCAACGTATCTAGTTACTTGATCTAGCTGGTCGCTTGGCACATAAAGTCGATCCCCGCGTTGACCTCGTTTACTGGCTGCGTATTCAATGACCAAGTATTCGCGAGTTGCATTAGCTACAGTTCGCTGAGACATCTCGATGTATTTACCAACACCATGCTGTTCGTGAACCACGAAGTCACCACTCTTGAGAGTTAGTGGATCGATAACAACTCGGCGCTTACTTGGTAACGATCTATTTTCTTTTGATGCATCTCGACTGCCAAACAAATCAACTTCGGTAACCAGAACTAAGCCAGCAGATTTAACTTGAATGCCAAATTCCTGATGACCCACAGTTACTTCAATGACTTCATCTTTCAAGCCAGCAGTTAGTTCTTCAGTCTGTCGGGCTGGAATTCCTAACTCCATCAAAGTTGCAACTAAGCGCTCTGTGGAACCATGGCCTGCCATCGAAACAGCGACTCGAGAGCCGGCTTTCCACCAAGTGCGAATGTCGGAAACGAACTCTTCAATTTTGGATCGGTAATCGGGAGTCGCTTCAACGGCAGGTGATTCATCTTGTGGTCCAGCCAGAGTTGTTAGACCAAGCCAAGCGTGCGAATTACTTTCATCTCGAAGTTCTCGATAATTCCGAAAGGCACTTGCTTCCAAATCAATTGGTGAGACATTACCTGCAGTTGCATTGCTCCATGATGCTTCTAAGAACTCTGCACTAGTTGAAACCAATTCACGGGCTCTTGTTTCCAAGCGCTCTGGTTCGGCTTCAATGATTACTGCCTTGGGATCAATTACATCGATGAGCATTTCCAGTTTTGGCACCAGAACAGGAATCAAACTTTCCATGCCTTCAGCTGCAATTCCGGCGGCAATCTTTTCCAACATCTCAGATAACTCTGGGTGTGCTGTGATCATGTTTGCTGCTTTGGCGGCTACCTCTCCAGTAATCAAAAGTTCACGACAAGCTGTGGCAAAAATCTGATCGACAGCAATCCCTAATGAGCGTTGATCAGCGATAGAGAAAGCACGTATCTCTTCGACTGTGTCTCCCCAGAACTCAACGCGCAATGGATGCTCCAGTGCTGGTGGAAAGAGATCAACAATGCCACCACGAACTGCGAACTGTCCGCGTCGATCAACTAAATCAACGCGATCAAAGCCCAGCCGAGAAAGCTCTGAAATAAGTTTTTCAAGTGGGAAGTCATCCCCCGTCGAAATCTTTAACGCCGGGACATCACCAAGGCCAGCAACTATGGGTTGAATGAATGCTCGGGCGCTTGTTACCAAAACAGAAATGGGTGATATTTCATTTGGATTTGCCAGTCTGCGCAAGACTGCCATTCGTCTACCAACTGTGTCGCTGCTTGGACTTAGTCGTTCATGCGGCAAAGTTTCCCAAGCTGGAAACACGGCGATGTTTTCTTCTGGAATAAAGTCAGTGAGTGAGTTTGCTAAATCTTGAGCAGCTCTTTCAGTGGCTGCAATCAAAACTACTGGGCGGGATTTTGCTACGGTTGCACTCAAGTATGGGATTGCGCTCTTATTGACTGCTAGTCGAACTTTCAGTCCGGAGTTTAAATCTGAAAGTGCGCCTTTAACGATCTGGTCTTGAGCGATAGCATCGCTTATCAACTTAAGAGTCATCGGTCTTCCAAGGCTTCAACAATGGTCGCTGTTAACTCTGGCCGACAAATCAAGATGTCTTTTACTTTCAGGTCCACTTTGTTTAGATAAATTGGCTTACCACTGCAGTCAGAAACTGAAAGTCCGTTGTGGACTGCAATTCCTAGTGGCGCCGCTAAGTCCCATTCATAAAATCCACCAGAGTTGAAGTAAACGTCTGCAGTGTCAGCCACGATGGCGCCCACTTTTGCACCAACTGATCCCATTGGGATTACTTCGACGCTGCCGCGATCTGGAAAAGTTGCTTCAAGTTTTTTGATTACTTCTGGAATTTCACGCGGTGGTCGACTGCGGGATACCAAGATGCGAATTGGTGAGTCGGTCGAAACGTAACGCTGCTTTGGTTCATCCATAGACCAAAGTTCATTTCGAGCTGGAACGGCAACGCTGGCAACAGATATCTGGCCCTCGTTCTGGGAGCCAGCTTCCCACAGTGCAATGTGTACTGCGAAATCTTCACCACCGCTTGAGTATTGGGCTGTGCCATCAAGTGGATCAATAATCCAGACGCGATCAGCGTTAAGTCGAGCAACTTCTAAGTCGCCTTCTTCGCTAAGCACAACATCATTTGGTCGATGAGTGGAAAACTGTTCCATTAGGTAGTCGTGAGCAACCCGGTCACCTTCGCTGCCCAGAACTTCTTCTGCCAAAACTGAATGGGTTTCATCTTCTCCATCTGACAAACTTGCCGCATGCTTGCGCAAACCTAAAAGCAAAGTTCCAGTTTCGCGAGCGAGTTTGCGAGCTAACTCATGATCATTCATGAGTTATACAGATTCTGCGTTTCAATCAATCCTTTTGTTATCAGAGCTGAAACCGCTTCACACCCTTGGGACTTTAGAATTTCAACTTCAGCGCTTTCAGAACTGCCAAAGTTTCGTAACACAAAGTCCGCTGGATCTTGCTGACCTGGTGGGCGGCCGATACCTAAGCGAACGCGGAACCAATCACCGCTTCCCATTGAAGAACGGATTGATTTCAAACCATTGTGACCGTTATCTCCACCACCAAGTTTCACTCTGATAGCAGCAAGAGGGATATCTAGTTCATCGTGCAGAACAATTATTTGTTCCGGATCAACTTTGTAGAACTTTGTTAGCGCTTTAACTGGTCCGCCAGATTCATTCATGTATGAAAGCGGTTTAACTAAAACTACTTGCGCACCACCGATTCGGGTTTCGCAAACATCAGCTAGCGCTCTTTTGTGCCTGGTTAACTTCTCAGAATTCTGAGAGACCAGTTCATCGATAACCATCGCACCGATGTTGTGACGCGTAGATGCGTAAGTGGGACCCGGGTTACCGAGTCCCACTACAAGCCACGCACCGTTATCTGACACGGTCTTACTCTGCAGATTCCTCTGCAGGTGCATCACTGCTGGCGTTATCGCTGCTGCCAGCTTCTGCTCCTGCTTCAGCTGCAGGTGCCTCGCTTGCAGCATCAGCTTCAGCGCGAGCTGCAGCCTTTGATTCTGCCAATGCGATTGCTGCTGCTGCGTCTGCTTCTTGACGTGCATGTGATTCAGCGGCTTCGCGTGCCAACGATGCAGCTTCTGCAGCTGTTACGTAAACAAAGTCGACGTGCTCGATACCGCGGGTTACTGGATCAATCTGAAGATCGCGTGGTGCAACGGTTTCAGTCTTTCCGTTAAGAACGATTTCTAGAGAGGTTACTTTCTTGCGAAGTGTAAGTCTCAAGGTATGTGCATCGAATGCCACGTGGATTGGAGCAATTCCGTGCCCGTAAACCACTGCTGGAACTTTGCCGTCGCGGCGAAGGCGACGTGCTGCACCCTTACCAAAATCTGAACGGGCTTCTGCGACTAATGCGTCACTCATTTATTTCTCCTCGTACTAGGTCATTTATGGATAGCTCCACAACGGACCTTCGTCGATTACGGCTTTTTAGGGCCCTCGCCGAGGAGCATCCCTAGGCTAGCCCAGGTCAGTACCCAAGGCCAAAACGAGCGAGATTAACTAACTTAAACGACCTTGATTTAACGGGAGTTCTTAGACTCCGACGTGGTCGAACAAGCTGGCAACCGAACCTTCATCAAATACTTCCTTGATGGCTCGAGCCAGCAGTGGCGCAATCGGAAGGATTGTCAGATTCGGGAATTGATTCTCAGGTGGAATCGGAAGCGTGTCAGTAACTACAACCTCGCGAATTCCGGAATCTTGCAAGCGCTGTGCGGCAGGTGAGGAAAAAATTCCGTGTGTAGCAGTAACGATTACATCAGATGCGCCATTTTCGAATAGCGCTTCAGAAGCCTTAACGATGGTGCCGCCAGTGTCGATCATGTCGTCAACAACAACACAGATGCGATCCTTAACATCACCAACAACTTCAAGTACCTTGGCTTCGTTTGGTACATCTGGATCGCGACGCTTATGCATGATCGCAAGTGGTGCGCCCAAGATGTCAGTCCAACGCTCAGCAACGCGCACGCGGCCAGCATCTGGCGAAACAACTGTGATCTTGTCGCGGTCAACGCTGCGACCTACGTGGGCAGCAAGAATTGGTAATGCGAACAAGTGATCAACGGGTCCGTCAAAGAAACCTTGAATCTGTGCAGTGTGAAGATCCACACTCATCAAACGATCTGCGCCAGCAGTAGCAAATAAGTCAGCCATCAAACGTGCCGAGATTGGTTCGCGTCCAGCGTGCTTCTTATCTTGGCGAGCGTAACCATAGAACGGAGCAACAACTGTGATTCGCTTTGCCGAAGCGCGCTTTAGCGCATCCACCATTAGCAGGTGCTCCATGATCCATTCGTTGACTGGAGCTGTGTGGGTTTGAAGTACGAATACATCGCAACCGCGAATGGATTCTTCGAAGCGAACAAAGATTTCGCCATTTGCAAAGTTGTAAGCACGTGTAGGAACTAGCTCAACACCAAGGTTGTCAGCTACAGCTTGTGCGAGTTCAGGATGTGACCGGCCTGCGATAAGAACCATCCGCTTTGCATTGTTCTGCGTGATGCCAGTCATCTAGTTTCCTTTACTTGGAGTTCTTATGGGATGAGTCTGCCAGTGCGGCCTTAGCCGAGTCGCTACCGGGTCTACGTCGAAGCACCCAATCGACAATGTTGCGCTGGCGAGCCCGGCCAACGGCCATGGAACCAGCGGGAACATCTTCAGTAATAACCGAACCGGCGGCTGTGTAGGCACCGTCACCAATTACCAGTGGGGCAACCAACATAGTGTCGCTGCCAATTCGAACATGGTCGCCAACTTGAGTGTGATGCTTTTCTTGCCCGTCATAGTTAACAAAGACTGTGGCAGCCCCAATGTTGGTGCCTTCACCAATCGTGGCGTCACCAACATATGAAAGGTGTGGCACTTTGGCATTCGCACCCAAGTTTGCATTCTTCATCTCTACAAAGCCGCCAGCTTTAGCACCAGCGCCAAGTACTGTGCCTGGACGAAGGTAGGTGTACGGACCTACGTTTGCGCCTTCACCAATCACTGCGCCATTTGAAGTAGTTCGAATCACGGTTGCGCAATGATCTGCAACTGTGTCATGCAATGAACAATCCGGTCCGATTGTTGCGCCACCACGAATTGTACTGGCACCAGTAATTGTTACGTTCGACAAAAGTGTTACATCAGATTCAAGAACTGCAGTGCGATCAATCCAAACCGAGTTTGGATCAACCATTGTTACGCCAGCCAGCATCCATTCATTGTTAATGCGGTTGCGTAAAATCGCTCCAGCATCAGCAAGCTGTCGACGGTCGTTCACGCCAAGAATGTTTTCCTCTGATGTTGCAACAGCTGAAACTTCATGACCTTCACTACGCAAGATTCCTAGAACGTCAGTTAAGTACTGCTCGCCTTGTGAATTGTCAGTCGTTAACTTGGTAAGACTTTCGCGCAGCAACTTGGCATCAAATGCATAGACCCCAGAGTTAACTTCGGTAAGAAGTAATTCTGATTCAGATGCATCACGGTGTTCAACAATTTTTTCAAAACCATCGCTAGCATTTCGAACAATGCGACCGTAACCAGTTGCATCTGCTAAATGAGCTGTTAAGACTGACGCTGCTTTACCAGCAAGTGCATTTAGGGTTAGTTGCATATCCGAAGTCGTTAGAAGTGGTGTGTCACCAGCAAGAACTAAAACTGGTCCAGTTAGTTCACCTAATGCATCAAGTGCAATCTTGACTGCATGGCCCGTGCCATTTTGCTCATCCTGCACGGCAGTAACTACCGCTGGATGCGCCTTGGCTAAATGTTCTTGAACCTGATCTCGACCGTGGCCAATGATTACCAATGCCTTTTTGCTGTTTAAATCTGAGGCGGCGTGAAGTACGTGGTCCAACAAAGTTAGGCCTAAGACTTCATGCAGGACTTTTGGCTTTGTGGACTTCATTCGGGTGCCAGCCCCGGCAGCTAGGACAATAATTGCGGCGGGCTCAGAAGTTTGCGCACCCGTTGATTTCACATACTTAGTTTAGTGTTTCAAACTCGGCTCCCGGACGTGGATTCGAACCACGATAAGCACCTCCAAAGAGTGCTGTCCTGCCATTAGACGATCCGGGAATGCAGGCCGCGGTATCCCTTAGCCTGCCTGCAAATCTTATTCGCCAAGGGGCAAGATTCCCAAAACGAATAGGATTTCGCACACCTGCGTACCCATTTGCGCAAGAGCCAGTGACCAATTGCGTACGCGGTATCCTAAAAGCGAGCACATCAGACAAAGGAATTTCTGTGGCAATCACACACGATCACGAAAACGACCTGGATTTATCCGGGCGTTCCCGCGTGTCTGATGTTGACCGAGTTCGTATGACAGGTCATGAACGTCGGGCCCAGCTCGTTGAAGTTGGCCGCATGCTTTTCGCGGAAAAGGGATTCGAATCCGTAACAGTTGAAGAAATTGCTCACACTGCGAATGTTTCAAAGCCGGTTGTTTACGAACACTTCGGATCAAAAGACGGTCTATACGCAGTTGTCGTCGACCGCGAAATGACTTACCTACTTAACTCAATTACTAAGGCTTTGACTGCAGTCCATCCGCGATTGCTCTTGGAACAAACCGCTTGCGCACTGTTTGATTACATCGAATCCAATACCGATGGTTTCCGAATCTTGTTGCGCGACTCGCCTGCTGCCTCATCTTCAACAACACCAACAGGCAGCTTTGCTTCGTTGCTATCTGATGTGGCGCAGCGAGTAGAAGAATTGCTTTCCAAAGAATTTAAGTTACGAGGCTTTCCATTCCAGATGGCGCCGATGTATGCACACATGTTCGTAGGAATGGTTGCGTTGACTGGTCAGTGGTGGCTCGATGAACGCGATACTCCAAAGGACGAAGTTATTGCCCATCTTGTTAACTTGGTTTGGAATGGCGCAGTAGGACTAGAGATTAATCCCCGCCTGATTAGCACAAGAAGCGAAAGTGAAGTTCTCTAACTTCGATTAGTTTTCTAGGCTCGAAGATTCTTCATCAAATGGCAAGACAATATCTCGCAATACATTTGCTAGCTTTTCCCGGTCTGCTTTAGAGATGGTAGCCAGCAAAGATTTTTCTCGAGCCAACAATTCATCAAGCGCGCGGTCCACTGCAGTCTTGCCAACTTGGGTCAGCTGAACTAACACGCCACGGCCATCGGTTGGATCGGGCATGCGCGCGACTAAGTTTTTGGATTCAAGTCGATCGATGCGGTTAGTCATAGTTCCGCTGGTAACAAGGTTTTGTGAAATCAATGCAGACGGCGTGAGTGCGTATGGCTTTCCGGTTCTGCGTAAGGCTGCTAACACATCAAATTCACCAGGCTCTAAGTCATTAGCGGCAAAAGCTTCACGTCTAGCGATATCAAGGTGACGAGCCAGTCTGGAAACACGACTTAATACTTGCAGCGGGGCAACATCAAGATCCGGGCGCTCTTGCTGCCAAGCGTCGACAATTCGGTCGACTTCATCTGATGTGCTCATCTAAGAGAGTCTAGGAGATTATCTTGACGTCGAGATAACTCGCGCACCATGAACTGGTCCGTGAGTGCGTAAAACATCATCAACTAAGCCCGTGGCCTTAAGCGCAACAACTAAATCAATTGCGCTGGACTCATCGCGCACTAAGAAGGCACAAGTTGGCCCACTGCCGGAAATGACTGCGCCCAAAGCACCATAATCAATTCCTTGTTCGAGCACTCGACCTAATTGAGGTCGCGAAGTCGTGGCAGCTAATTGCAAGTCGTTGTGCAGTAGTCGGCCAAGAGCTGGCGCATCTCCCCGAGCTAAAGCACTTAGTAATTCAGTTGGAACTTCTGGATCTTCTTCAAATTCCAGGCCGCGCATTTCATCAGTCTTTTCATAAATCTGCGCAGTCGACAATCCTTCATCAAAAGTTGCGAAGACCCAATGGAAGCTGCCGCGAATCATTACTGGGGAAAGCACGTCACCGCGGCCAACGCCTAGCGCGCATCCACCATGAAGCATGAATGGAACATCTGAGCCAAGTGTGGCTGCCATGGCATCGAGTTGATCACGCGGAATTCCAGCATTCCAATACGTATCACAAGCAACGAGTGTTGCGGCGGCATCTGCGCTACCACCTGCCATTCCTGCTGCAATCGGAATTGATTTATCAATTTGAATGTGAATATTTGGCTCTTCACCACACGCGCGAGCTACTAGCTCAGCTGCCTTCCAGGCCAAGTTAGTTTCGTCAGTTGGGATTCGATCCGCAAATTGACCAAGGCCACTAATCATTAGCGAATCAGCGGCCGAGACTGTGACTTCGTCGTAGATTCCAACAGCTTGAAAGATTGTGGCAAGTTCGTGGTAACCCGAAAACTCTCGCGGTCCCACCCCAAGGTAAACATTTACCTTGCCGGGTACTCGGACTGTTACGGATTTGGTCACGGACTTAGATTACTTTCTTGGCACTCTGTGCGATAGCCACAAAATCTTGCAAACTTAACTGTTCGCCGCGTAACCCAGGATCCACGCCAGCATCGCGCAGAATGCTCTCTACGCTCTGTGGTGATCCCAATGCGCTACCAAGTGCCGTGCGAAGGGTTTTGCGTCGTTGCCCGAACGCTGCGTCAACAATCGTGAAAGTTAGTTCACGTAATTCTGGATCAAATTCTCGTTCTTTACGTACCAGCCGAACTAAACCAGAGTCCACATTTGGTGCTGGCCAAAACACATTACGTCCTACTGAGCCAGCTTTGGTAACTTCGCCATACCAAGCCATCTTGACGCTAGGCACACCATAAATCTTGCTGCCAGGCCCAGCTGCCATGCGATCTGCAACCTCGGCTTGAACCATAACCAGAATTTCTCGCAAGGATGGAAATGTTTCCAGGAAGTGCAATACAACTGGAACTGAAACGTTGTACGGCAAGTTTGCAACTAAATGCGTTGGTGCTGCAGGTAACTCGGTGATTCGCATTGCGTCTGCATTGATGACACTGAGATTCTCTTGCAAACTTGGTGCGTGCAATGCAATTGTCGAAGGCAGTGCGCCTGCCAAAACCGGATCAATCTCGACCGCTAGAACTTTTGCCACATTAGGAAGTAGTGCCAAAGTTAATGAACCAAGACCGGGACCAATTTCTACAACAATGTCAGATTCACTTACCTGCGCTTGAGTGACAATTCGCCGAACCGTATTTGGATCAATGACAAAGTTTTGTCCCAACTTTTTTGTGGGAGTTGCATTTAATGACGCTGCTAGAGCACGGATCTCAGTCGCACCAAGCAGTGTCGGTTCTTTAGCTGCTGATTCATTCACTGCTGGTTCGGGGAATTCAGTCATTAAGTGGTTTAGTACCAGTTGCGATCGTAGAAGAAATCTAGCGCACCACATGGAGTGTCATAACGTTTCTCAATGTAGTTCGCACCCCACTTGATCTGAGTGACTGGATTTGTTTGCCAGTCATCACCAAAGCTAGCCATTTTCTTTCCTGGCAAACTTTGTGGAATTCCATATGCGCCAGATGTTGGATTAGAAGCTTTGTGGTTCCAATTACTTTCTTTGAACCATAAAGTTTCAAGGCAAGTAAATTCGCTATCTCCCCAGCCATATTCTTGATTGATAAAAAGTTTTGCGTATTCTTTGTTTCCAGTTTTGGTACCGGTCTTGCCTGCGGCAGTTTCCAGGGCTACTGCAATATCTGCAGGGTCTCCAGTTCCACGAACAACAATGGCTTCAATTGGTTCTGTTGTAACCTCTCGACTTAACTCAGTGCGAAACACTTCATTGCCGTCAAGCAATTTAACTTCGTAAGTGATTTGAGCTAAACCTGATTTTCCAGCCTGTTTAACAATGTCAGTACCTGTTGCAATTGATGGGTCTTCGGTGGCAGAGGTTTTGAATTCAATTTCGGTTTCTTCGGTAACCACTTTGTCGCTGATGGTGTGTTCTTTAATGTTGTATTCATAAGTCGAATCAATGACTAGCGCAGCTGCGTCGATGTATGGCGGTGGTGGCTCTGAACTGTTTGCAGCAGTAATTCCACCAGTTAGCAAAACTGCTGCGCTAGCAACAATTGCTGACCTAAGTGGCACATTATGGTTTTTCGGGCGGGCATGACGGCCAGGCACACTATGGCGACCACGTTGTCTCATTACTTCCCCGCTTTGTTCCGACTTATGAGTTCAATAAATTGAACAGAAACTCCACGTTATCCCGAACCTCCCCCAGTAAGGCAAGTTCAGATTTGTCAAAATGGCCCAAAAACCCTTGCGGCATTTGAAAAAAGAAGTTCACAAATTTCTTGCTCAGATTGCCCTCTAACCTCACAAATTGCTCGAACGGTCCAAGGGATGTTTGTTGATGAATTTGCCTGACCACGATTAGGTGCCGGTGTTAAAAACGGCGAATCAGTTTCTACTAGAAGTAAGTGGTCTGGGATTTCTAGTACGGCATCGCGCAGTTGCTGAGCATTCTTGAAGGTCACCACGCCAGGAATCGACATGTACCAGCCAGCTTGGGCACAGATCTTTGCCATTTCGCCATCTCCTGAGAAGCAGTGAAAAACTACGGTCTCGGGTGCGCCGTATGTTTCTAAAGTTTCGATGACGTCTTTATGTGCATCTCGATCGTGGATTATGACCGGCTTGCCAACATCTCTGGCGATATCGATGTGTGCGCGAAATGAAACGTGTTGCGCGGCAGCTTGGGATTCTTCAGTTCGGAAGTAATCCAAACCAGTTTCGCCAAGTCCTCGAACTTGTGGCAACTTTGCCAGTTCAGCAATTGCAGTAAGTGAACTTTCTAAATCCGTATCGTGTGCTGCAGCATTTGGGTGCAATGCCACAGTTGCCCATACATCTGGATGCTCGAGCGCAGTTTTGGCAGCCCACTTTGAGCTGGCAACATCACACCCAACTTGAATAACTTTTGTGACATTGACTGACTTAGCGGCTGCCATTGCTTCATCAACATCTGGCAAATCATATTCGTAGTCAAAACTGACATCCATATGACAGTGCGTATCCACTACTGGACCCGATAATGGCAACGGCATTTTGACTGCACTCACTCCTATACGTTAGCGATGACTTGGTAACCTAGGCTTGTTACTGGGCAGAAACGGGGTTGTCCAGTTTTATTACAAGGGCAAATAAGTGATTCGTCGACTTCCAGGGCTTGATGGCTTACGTGGCATCGCTGTTTTGGCTGTCATTATTTATCACGCTGATATTTCCTTGCTTGTTGGTGGCTTTCTCGGAGTAGACGTTTTCTTCGTTTTATCTGGCTTCCTCATTACTTCACTATTGATAGATGAGTTAACCCGAACCAATACCGTTGATCGGGCTCGTTTCTATATCCGGCGAATCCGCCGCTTGATGCCTGCGCTATTCCTAGTTTTGTTCTTCAGTGTTTTGGTTTCTGGACTGTTTGTGTTGGATGCGGCCTACCACGTTCGTCGCGACTTACCTTGGGCTATTACTTTTGTATTGAATTGGTCTTATCTATTTTTTGAACAGTCCTACTTTGTCAATATTTCACGGCCACCACTATTGCAACATCTTTGGTCGCTTTCAGTGGAGGAACAGTTTTATGTAATTTGGCCAATCATGTTGATTGGTTTGTACAAGGTGAAAATTGGAAAACTTTCACCGCGCGTAAAGATATTCATTGCCTCCTCTGCTCTTGCTATTGCTTCTACCGCGTGGATGGCGCACCTCTCAATTTCAAATGGTTTTCCAATTCCAAATGATCCAAGCCGGGTTTACTTCGGCACTGATACTCATGCCATGGGGCTTCTTGTTGGTTGCGCCGCCGCAGCCCTGTGGAGATCTGAACGCCTTAGCGAAAAACTGACACCAGATCGGGCTGCAGCAATGAATGGCCTTGGTCTTTTAAGTATTGCGGGATTGGCTTATTTCTTTTTATTCGTTAGCGAGCTAAACGAATTTCTATATCGCGGAGGATTCCTTGTACTTTCAATCTTGACTGCAATCCTTATCGTCGTTGCTGCTCACCCAGGATTGAAGTTTGGCCAGCGACTTGGTAACCCAGTACTTAAGTGGTTTGGTGATCGCTCCTACGGAATCTATTTGTGGCATTGGCCAATCTTTGTTTTGATGCGATCAGGTATCGACATTCAGTGGCCAGATCCGGTCGCATTTGTTGTCAAGGTTGCAATAGTTCTCGTAATTGCTGATTTGTCATACCGTTATGTTGAAATGCCAATTCGTAATGGTGCAATTGGTTCGCGGTTAAGCATTTGGCGAGCAGCTGGAGTTCCTCGACCTAAGGCTAGAACCCTATTGACCACTGCAGTAACTGTTTTGGTGCTCTCAGCCAGCATGGTCGGCATGTATCGAGTCCCCACACCGGATGCTGGAAACCTAACAGGCATTGGTGGCATCACTGCCATTGATGAAGATCCAGTTGCCTTGGTTGTACCGACAGCAACGCCTGATTCAGATCCATTAATCAATTCCCAGCAGGCAGCTCAGGTTCAAAAGGAAATTGAGAGCAGGCTTGCACCAGTGATATTCGGGGACTCTGTTGTTCTAAGCGCTCGGGAGAGTTTGCGAAACGTTATTGGAAAAATATCAATTGATGCTGCGGTTAGTCGTCAACCAGAAGTAATCGCCGATCGAATCAGGTTGCGACGTGACGAACGAAGACTCGGTCCTGACGTGATAATCCACATGGGTACAAATGGGCTGGTACAAGAATCGGAATTGAAGCCAATCTTGGATGAACTTAGTGATCGCGACAGAGTTGTGGTTGTTAACGTTCGAGTGCCTAGAGTTTGGATGAATCCAACCAATGAAACGATCGCTAACTTAGTTGCACAATATCCAAATGCTAGGTTGGCGGATTGGAATTCGGTTTCTAAGGGCAAAAAGGGTTACTTTGCCCCAGACGGTGTGCATTTAACCAAAACTGGAGCTGATGCCTTCGGTGCTTTAATTAACGAAACCCTAGTTGGCCCTTAAATAGTTTCAGGCTCTTCTATTCTCGGGAACATCGATTCACTCTTAGTGATCTTTACTCCCGGCTTCAACTGGCCCCAGGTGGCAACATCAATAAGTGAATTACTGATACCGGATTCAGCTGCGCCAATGTCAGTCCAGAGTGCGGACATGCTCTTTGGCATGATCGGCGTATACAAAATTGAAATAGCCCGCAAGGATTCGCAAACGGTGTAAAGAATTGTTGCTAGACGCAGTTTGCTGTCAACATCATCTTTTTTAGCAAGCGTCCAAGGTTCTTGCTCGGTCACATAGAGATTTACTGCATCAATGAATTCTTTGACCGCAACAATGCCGGTCTGAAAATCAAAGGCACGAATCGAAACATCTGCCTGAGCAGCAGTCTTTACCAATAAATCTGTTAAGACTTTTTCCGCTGCGGTAAGTTCACCAGGAGCTGGAAGCACGCTATCGAAGTTCTTTACAACCATCGCTTGTACTCGACTAGCTAAGTTGCCTAGGCCATTGGCTAATTCCGATGTGTATCTAGCAATCAAGTCTTCCCAAGAAAATGAACCATCTTGACCAAAGATGATTGCCCGCATGAAGTAATAGCGGAAAGCGTCTGAACCAATCAAATCCACGATGCTTTGAGGTGAAATTCCTGTGAGTTTGCTCTTGCTCATTTTTTCGCCACCGACGAGTAACCAGCCATGCGCAAAGACACACTTAGGAAGCGGAAGGTCGGCTGCCATCAACATGGCTGGCCAAATAACAGCATGGAAACGCAAAATGTCTTTACCAACTAAATGCACATCTGCCGGCCAGGTTTCTGCAAACTTTTTTGCTCCATCACTTCCCGGTTCATCGCCTAGGCCAACTGCAGTTGCATAGTTGAGCAAGGCATCGAACCAGACGTAAACAACTTGTGATGGGTCCCAAGGAACTTCAATACCCCAGTCGAATGTGGAGCGCGAGATTGATAGATCTTGAAGTCCGGATCGCAAGAACGACATGACTTCGTTATAAGCAGATTCAGGTCGGATCGCCTGCGGGTTGGCTTCATAGTGCTTAATTAATGCATCCGCATAAGCCGAGAGTTTAAAGAAGTAGTTCGTTTCACTGACTTGCTCAACTGGCTTCGAGTGAATTGGGCAAAGCTTTTCATCACCATTGCCATCAATTAAGTCGCCAGGAAGTTTAAACTCCTCGCAGCCTACGCAATATGGACCTTCGTAAGAACCTTCATAGATATGTCCAGCATCCTTTAGCTGAGACAAAAACCTCTGAACACGTTTCGTGTGGCGTTCTTGGGTAGTTCTGATGAAGTCATCATTGGCTGCATCAATTACATCTAGTACTGGCATCCAGGCATCAGCGACCAGTTTGTCAGCCCAAGCTTGCGGGGCAACGCTATTTGCTTCGGCCGTGCGCAAAACTTTTTGACCATGCTCATCAGTTCCAGTTAAAAACCAAACGTCTTCGCCAGCCATGCGATGCCAGCGGGTCATAACGTCACCAGCGACAGTTGTGTATGCGTGTCCGATGTGAGGGGCGTCATTTACGTAGTAAATAGGCGTTGTCAGGTAGAACGCTTTGGCACTGGTCATGCGATAAGTCTAGAGCGAATTTGGATTAACTCTTTCGCTGCCTTTGATCAGCCAGAACCGCGTCGTAAACATCTCTCTTTGGCACACCTAGTTCTCGAGCAACAGCTGCGATGGCATCACGTTGGGTCTCACCAACTTCAACCCGAGTTGCAACCAGAGCAACCCAATCTTGCGCCGTTGTTTCAGGTAGTGGTTGGGCACCGGAAATAACCAAAGTGACTTCGCCAAGAATGTCGCGATTACTCCACGCAACCAACTCAGCAAGGGTTCCACGCACGACTTCTTCGTAAGTTTTGGTTAGCTCGCGACAAATCACGCCTTGTCGATCAGAGCCAAACACCGCCTCTAGATCAACTAGTGAATCAATTAAGCGATGTGGGGCTTCGAAGAAAACCATAGTTCGCTGTTCATGCAACAACACCTCACACAGAGTGCGGCGTTCGCCAGATTTTCTGGGTAAGAAACCTTCAAATGTAAATCGATCAACTGGAAGTCCACTTACTGCCAGTGCTGCCAGAACTGCCGAAGGTCCGGGAATAACTGAGAACTTTACATTTGCAGCTATGGCTTCTTGCACTAGTCGATATCCGGGATCACTAACACTTGGCATTCCTGCATCAGAAATCATGACGACAGTCTCGCCAGAGAGCACTCGAGCAATTAACTCTGGGCTTTTGGCCTCTTCGACTGCATCGTAAAACGACCAAATTTGCGCCTGAGTTGAGATTCCTAAATCTGAAAGTAAGCGATGTGCTCGCCTAGAATCCTCGGCAGCAATAATGTTTGCGGTTTCTAGTACTTCCCGCAATCGTGCTGAGGCGTCACCAATGTTTCCAATTGGTGTACCGGCGAGAAAAAGCTGACCTGACACCCCTCTATCATTCCTTAAATCGGACCAAGCCAGAATCATTCCTTAAATCGGAACAACTCCTGTACTTTTAAGCAGTGGAGACAACTGAAGTGACCGAGCCGGTTCAATCGCGGCGTGCTCCGTTTGATCTGGATCTAAAGACCAAGCCTGCTGGTGGGTGGGCTGGTTGGAGTGGTCCATTGGCGGCTACTGGATTAGCGGCTATTTTGCGCCTGCCTTATTTAGGTCAACCGCATGCCGTGATCTTTGATGAAACTTACTACGTTAAGGATTCATTGGCGCTCTTAAGTTTTGGCCACGAACGCAAAGTTATTGAAAATGCTGATGCAACTTTATTGGCAAGTGGTGGTGAAAACTTCGCAAGCATCTTTACTGATGCTGCCTCTTATATAGTTCACCCGCCTGTTGGCAAGTGGGTTATTGCCAGTGGCGAAGCAATGTTTGGGGCAACTCCATTTGGTTGGAGAATCGCGATTGCCATTCTGGGAATTCTTAGCGTGTTACTTACTGCGCGAATCGCCCGCAGGCTGACTAATTCCAATTTCATCGGAACAGTTGCAGGTTTGCTTCTTGCGCTAGATGGTTTACACATAGCAATGAGTCGAACTGCATTACTCGATACGTCATTGTCATTCTTTGTGCTTTGTGCCTTTGGTTTTCTAATTATGGATCGTGATTCCGCAAATTCTGATGGTTCCAAGTATTGGCGTTGGGCCATGGTCGCTGCACTTGGGTTAGCCTGCGCAACTAAATGGAGTGGTGTCTATTTCGCAGCCGCCTTTGGAATTCTGATGCTGGTTTGGGATTTTGAACGACGAAGTAAACGCCTGGAAGGCACTCAAGTTTGGCTAACTAAAGATTTCTTACCAGCTCTACTTATGCCATTTGCAATCATTTCGATTTACATTGCGAGTTGGATTGGCTGGTTTAGAAGTTCAGGCGGTTGGAATAGAAACTGGGCTCAAGAAAATGATGTGACGTCTTGGGTGCCCGAAGCTTTGGTTAGCTTGTTTCACTATCACAAAGATATGTTGAGTTTTCATACGAACTTGGTAACCCCACACAGTTACTCATCCAGCCCGTGGTCTTGGCCGTTAATGATCAGGCCGACGAGTTTTTACTATGAAACTGCACCAACCTGTGGCGCCGACAAATGTTCACAAGAAGTAATTCCACTTGGTAATCCTTTGATCTGGTGGGCCGGCGTTATCGCACTAGCAATCATCGTTTACTTTGCAGTTGCCCGCAGGCACAGTGCCGCACTTCCAATTTCTGTGGCGTTTGCTGCCGGTTGGGTGCCTTGGTTGTTCTTTCCAGAACGAACCACATTCAGCTTCTACTCAGTCGCCTTCATTCCCTACACCGTTATGGCGTTGGCGATCGTGCTTTATCTAGCAAATGAAAGAGTGCAGGTCGATAAACCGATAGCTTGGCGCTGGCCAACGCTAACTTTCTTAATTGTGACTGCAGTGCTCGCTGCATTCTTCTACCCGATCTTGACTGGACACTCGATTAGTTATGAAATGTGGCAATTGCGAATGTGGCTTCCAAGCTGGGTTTAGCCAGCTCTAATAAGCATTGTGGGTTTAGCCCACTCGAATAAGCGCTGTGGGTTTAGCTGCTAATTGCCTTGAAAGATCGAAGCCGCAAACTGTTGGTCACTACAAAGACGCTCGAGAACGCCATTGCAGCTGCTGCAATAACTGGACCAAGTAATCCGAGCATTGCCAGTGGAATTGCTGCAACGTTGTAAGCAAAGGCCCAGAACAAGTTGATCTTGATAGTTCGCATAGTTGCGCGTGATAACTCGATTGCATCAACTGCTGCACCCATCGTCGAACGTAACAACACGATGTCAGCAGCGCTAGCTGCTACATCGGCGCCAGTGCCCATAGCCAAACTTAAGTGGGCTTTAGCTAGCGCAGCTGCATCATTGATGCCGTCTCCGATCATTGCCACAAAGTGACCATCGTTTTGATTTGCCGAAACTAGTTCAAGTTTTTCCGCTGGTGAACTATTTGCGTAGAACTGAGTTATGGCCAACTGCCGACTAACTTTTTCAACTGCCACTTGATTGTCGCCCGAGGCCACAATCGGAGTGATCTTCAACTTTTGTAGATGCGCTAAGGCAGGAATGGCACTTGGATCTAGAGCATCGGCTAATGCAATCACGGCAACTGCGTAGGCATCACGATAAACAATAACCACGCTGTCGCCGCGAGCTTGGAACCTTTCGGCCGCCTGAGCAAACTCGCCTTCTGGAGTGCCCAACCATTTCGGGGATCCTAGGGCGCAAGGATGACCGGCTACTAAGCCCTGAACTCCTGAACCACCAACGGTGTGAACTTTTGTTGCTGTTTCTTTAATGAATTCAAACTTGCGCGCATGAGTTCGCAGACTGGTAGCGATTGGATGGGTTGAGCTTGCTTCTAGCGAATCAACAATTTGCCAAAGTTCGGTCGGTTCAATCGTGGTGAAAACTTCAACGACGCTCATTCGACCGTCAGTCAAAGTTCCAGTTTTGTCCATGATCATGACATCAATTTTTTGACTGGACTCGATGGCATGCGGACCGCGAATCAATATTCCAAGTTGAGCTCCCCGACCAGTTCCAACTAGCAATGCTGTTGGAGTAGCAAGTCCGAGTGCGCATGGGCATGCAATAACTAAGACTGCGATTCCTGTTGTGATGGCCAAACCTGAATCGCCAGAAACCACAAACCAAGTGACCGCGGTAACCAGAGCGAGCGCAACCACAATTGGCACAAAGATTTCAGAGACTCGATCTACTAACCGGGTAACTTCTGCTTTTCCAGTTTGCGCTTGATGCACAAGCCTTGAGATACCTGAAAGCACGGTGTCTTTGCCAACTGCCTTAGCTTGAATCGTGAGCGCGGTGTCAATCAAAACTGTGGCACCGATTACGTCATCACCTTCAGTCACAGCCACTGGAAGTGACTCACCAGTCACCAAAGAATTATCAACATGCCCTGATCCAGAAACCACGATTGAATCTACTGGGATCTGGCTTCCAGTTGGGACATAAATCAAGTCTCCAACCTTTACATCCTCAATTGGAGTCTCAACTTGATCGCTATCTTTTATGACAAGGGCAAACTTTGGATTTAGGCTGGCCAAATTCTCAATTGCTTTTTGGGATTGTTCACGAGCTCGGTGTTCAAGAAACTTTCCAAGTAGGACCAGTGTTGTAACGCCAGCAGCTACTTCGAAATAAAGTTCGGGGTGTGCAGAAGTGCTTCTAGTTGGGAAAAACTCCGCACTCATTTTCATACCGACAGCTCCGGCCGCAGTAAACAAAACTGCCCACATAGACCAGAGGTAAGAAACCAAAACACCCAGACTTACCAATGAATCCATCGTCACCGCGCGATGGCGTGCATTTAGGAAAGCGGCTCGATGAAAGGGCCAGGCTCCCCAAATTGCAACTGGAGTTGCCAGTGCGGCACAAACCCATTGCCAATATGAGAACTGCATTGAAGGCATCATCGAAAGTGTCATGAGCGGAATAGTCAGTGCCGCAGAAACTATCAATCTGATGCGAAACTCACGCACTCCGTAAAGCTCAACGGCTTTGCCAGAAATCGATGCGGTGTATCCAGTCTTTTCAATCGCAGCAATGAGCTCTTCATTTGTAACGTCTGGATCAACATCGGCAAATGCTACGCCAGTGGCATAGTTAACTGAGGCGCGAACGCCATCAAGTTTCTCTAAGGATTTTTCAACACGACGTGAACATGAAGCACAGGTCATTCCACCTACGCTGAGCTCAACGCTTCTGGCTGACATTAGCTAGGAACGAGCTCGTAACCGGCTTCATCGATCGCGGTAGCCAGTTGCGCTTGTTCCAGCGCAGCATCAGAAGTAATCGTGACCTGACCAGATTCCAAATCAACTTCAACTTCGGTAACTGAAGGTAGTAGTGACAGCTCCATAGTTACTGCGGAAATGCAGTGTCCACAGGTCATTCCTGACACATTAATTGTGGTTTGCATTTCGTTCTCCTTCGCTTGAGTTAATTGTACTGCGAAGGGATTATTCGTTTACTGCGCGCTTTTCTGCAACTTCTGGATAAGTTTGTGCTGCTGCCAGCGCTGCCTTGCGGGCCTTTTCCATTGCAATCGCACGCGCTTCTTCTAGGCGCTTTTGCGATTCTTGAATCCGGGCAGCTCGCTGGGATTTAAGAAGTTCGGCTTGTTCCACCATGTCTTGACCAGTCCATGGTTTTTCAGAGTCAATTACTCGGGAATATGCGGTTGCTTTGTCGGCACTTACATATGAAGGTAGTGGTGTCTCAATTGGTTGCCAGGTGCGCCGAGATTCCGTAACAGTTTCGGTCAACGCAACAACTTCTGTCCGATGAACTGGGGCTGCAGATTGAGTACGTGGTGCTGTTTCATCCTGCGCTTGTTTCTGAAGTATCGATCGTGGCGCATACTTGGCGTTACGAGCAGCCACCGCAGCAAAGCCAACAATCAATAATGTTGGAGCGGCGATCCAAAAGACTGAAATTCTGCCAGCTGCACCTAAAACGATTGTTGCTACCAACGCAGTAAACAAAACCATTGCGACTCTGCGTCTACGAACGAATGCAAGTTCACGCGAAGACATAGGTTCTCGTTGTTGCCAGCGCCATTTGATTGCTGATTCGCCTTCTTCGCGAAGTCCCTTTTCAGCTTGAGCCCGATCGTGACTCTTTAGCCAGATTGGAACTAAGACAACGGCCCACATCACGATAACGATGAGATATAACAAGCCGGTCATGAGTATTTACGTTACGGCGTAAATCCCAATATCTTCCGGAACTAAAGGGGTATTGGGTGCTCGTGTCGCATTAACTGAAAATGTGATCGATCACTGACCCTGAGATTGTGTCTGGCATCATGACGTAAATATTGTGATCTCGCCACTGACGATTGATGTGCAAGAAGGCTGGTCGGACACCCTCAAAGGTGTAACCCAAACGAATTGCCAAGCGATTACTTGGAATATTCTCTGGTCGTACAGCGATCTCAATTCGGTGCAGTTTCAAGGTTTGGAGTAGGTGGTCTGTAACCAAAGCTGCGGCAGTTGTCATAACCCGCTTGTCCGAAGCTGATTCATCTATCCAATAGCCGAAGTGACATCCTCTGAGTGAGCCGTACGTTATGTCCGAAACGTTGATTTGGCCCACGAACTTTCCTTGGTAGTCAACCACAAAGGGCATCGTGCGACCATCTCGCGCCTCGGCCAACATTCGTTTAGCGCTTTGCCTGAAGGTGGGTGGTGGCTCGACGCTTGGCATCGGAGAAGTGGCTTCCCATTCTTGTAGCCAATCATTATTGTTCTGTCGCAACTGTTGCCAACGTCTGGAGTCACGAACCCGCAATGGTCTAACGGTTACATCACCATGGCTCAAAGTAGCCGGCCAAGCTTTTGTCACTTATTTACCCCTGTTTGCTCATTGCCATAGTTAACTCATTTCTATCGAGGAGATCCAAAAAAAATTGCTTTCAATTGTAATATTTAGAAATCGATTGCGCCGACACTTTGCAGTTATGCACTTTAATGGAACGCTACCTTGACCCAACTCGAAGGAACATGGCTAACCACAACTCTGAATTTTCCGACCTGACTGTTCTGTGGAAATACTCCTATTGCTTAAGCCCGGATATAAGTCATTCCAAGAACACAAATATCCTGCCCATTTGTCTGACCAAAGTCCGAACTCGGGATCACTCGTAATTGACTGAAGTTCTGCAAGTCGATTTATGTGGATTGAATGGTAAACATTTGTATTCTTGCCATCAATCACTTTTAAGAAGTTTGTAGGATACACAATCCTATCTACCAACTCCCATGGGATCACCAACGTTGGTGACGTGGAGTCAACCGATCCAATCTCCACCCATTTTTCATTAACCGGAGACGATGACAACGGATCATAATCGCCAACAAAAAGTTCTACTTTAGTTGGGGAATCAACCTCAATACTTACAACAATTGGATCTGGGTAAGATGCCTTAGATACCACTAAGTTGACTTGTCTCTTGTTCACCCTGTGATTGGCCCACCGGGATTCGTAATTAGTTAAATAAAACTCACCTTCTGTTGGAATGGAAACCGAGAAATTCTTTAAATCAGAGTTGGTAGTTCTAAGATAAGTGAATCCAGTTAGCCCATAGCGACTGTTTTTCCCGTCAGGGGCATCATAAAGGGGCAATAATTTTTTCATAGTCTTCGAAGATTCAATTACAAGGTCTTGGGCGATTGGGTCTCCCGACAGTTCATAATATTTCCAAGCAGAGACCAGAGCCGATTGCCACCCGTTTAGAATATAACTATTCGGCTCCTGTGGTACTTCCGCGATCGAGACTCCGTTTTTATCGCGAAACAAAACACCTCCCTTATCATGGGGAATGGTTAGGGCAAGAAATGATTTCCTGGATGCTTCAAGAAGACTTTCATCTTCGAGTAACTCCCCAACCTGCCATAATGTGTCTGCGTAATAGCCTTGAGTTAAGGCTGAATAATGTTTCTTGAAGAGACGAGCGCCGTTACCTGGCTCATACCAAAAAACTAAAGCACCCTCGTGCGCTTGCATTCGTTTGACGGCTGCATGAGAAACTACCTTCAATGCCTCACGAAGCTCATCAGTGGGCTTTTCTTGGTATTGGAGCAAGTAATCATTTAGGACATAAATTGGGTAGATAGGGTGTTCCCAGATGGAACCGTCATCCTGTAGCTTGCCTGGATAACCGTCGTTCGTCCAAGTAATCTTGTAAAAATCAGACGCCAAACTTGCCCATTCCTCAGTAAAAGGAGGCATCGATACCATTTCAAGCCTGCTTTGCTCTGGAGTTGGAACTTGGCTTTGGCTCACTTCTTGAGAATTTGATGCACACCCACCAAGCAACAGAGACGCAACAACCGCCACGTGACTCACTGAAGACTTCATCTTCGACATGCCTCAACTGTACCTCATCTGCAGAAAGCGTCTTCAATTATAAAAGCGAGTGGAATTTCATTCGGGCACCTAAAATCTAATGCTTAATCAAGAAGTGAGTAACTTTCATATAAATAGGAAGTTTAATTTACTCACCTTGACTATTCATCACTCAAGTCAACGAGTTGCATTACCTTTACCGTGTCACCAGCATTCATGCGCGTAGTTCCAGGTGGGACCACAATCAAAGCATCGGCCGTTCCAAGTCCTGCTAGTGGATGATCCTCATTATTCTCAACTGACTTAACAAGTGGAAAATCACCAGTTCTCGAAACTCGAGCTCGGACGTATCGAGCATCATCACGCGCACCTTCGACGGTTGTTTCGAGCCGTGCCTCGATCATCCGATGATGCAGTTTGCTGTGTCCCATGAGTCTTCTGATTAATGGTCGAACAAATATGTCGAATGACAGAAGTGCACCGACAGGATTTCCTGGGAGCACAAAGATTGGGGTTGAGTCAGGCCCAATTACGCCAAAGCCTTGTGCACCACCTGGCGTCATGTTCACACGAGAAATTTCAACGCGACCAAGTTCTCGCAAGACACTTGTCAGCAGATCGTAGTCACCAGCATTCATGCCACACGCCGTGATGATGACATCAGCACGAACTAGTTGATCTTCAATTGCAGATCTAACCAACTCCGCATTGCTTTGCAGTGGTCCTACCCGAAATGTCATAGCCCCAGCAGCAGTAGACGCAGTAGTTAATGCAATTCCATTTATGTCTGGACGCAGTTCTTCCAAAGTTCCTGGGTCGGCTAAGTCACTTCCAACAGTCAAGACAACTACACGTGGCTTTGGATGAACCCAAATCCGTCCGAGATTGGCAGCTGCTAACAGTGCCACGTGTCGTGCACCTATGGCAGTGCCCTGAGGAAGTA
Source organism: Candidatus Nanopelagicales bacterium (assembly GCA_044239795.1). GTDB lineage: Bacteria > Actinomycetota > Actinomycetes > S36-B12 > UBA5976 > UBA5976. The sequence continues at coordinate 29,979 of JBIIAS010000001.1, forward strand.
ACACGTGTTCAATTCCATCGTCATCGGTAGTAACTTTCTCAGCTAGAACACATCCGATCGAGCCAAGTAATCCAACTTCAAGAGACTCCAGCGGGATGACATTAGCTAAAACTGCCTCTAAGTGTTGCTCAACGGAGCGCATTAGTTTTTTCCTGCCAGGTAGGTATTTAGCCATGCGCGAAGGTCTGGACCTAGGTCATCACGGTCGAGTGCAATTGACACAACACTCTTTAGGTACGAAAGTTTGTCACCGGTGTCGTAACGCTTTCCTCGGAAAACTACAGCGTGGACACCGCCACCTGATTCAACTGGCATATCAATTAAGGAAGCCAGAGCATCAGTCAATTGAATTTCGCCTCCGCGACCAGGCGCCAAATTTTCTAGCAAACCAAAAATCGCTGGATTGATTACATATCGGCCAATTACTGCAAGATTGCTTGGCGCAGTTCCAGTTGCAGGTTTCTCAACCAACTCAGTAACCCGAACAATGTCCGGAGTATCGGTTGGTGTAACTGCTGCACAACCATACAAATGAATTTGATCTTCCGGAACTTCCATCAGCGCCAAAATACTGCCACCGAACTTTGCTTGAGCTGCAAACATATCCGGCAGAACTGGCGTTCGAGCATCAACTAAATCGTCACCAAGTAAAACTGCAAACGGTTGATCACCAACATGTTCTTTAGCCATACTCACGGCGTGACCCAATCCCATTGGCACACCTTGCCTTACGAAGTGCATCGCGGCTAAATCAGCGAGCTCAGAAATCTCATGTTGCATTTCAAATGCGCCGCGTTCAGCCAACGTGCGCTCTAGGCTCGGTGACCGATCGAAGTGATTTTCTAATGATTCCTTGTTTCGGCCAGTAATGAAAAGGACATCATCAATACCAGCAGCAACAGCTTCTTCGACAACATATTGAATTGCTGGTTTATCAACAACTGGAAGCATTTCTTTTGGAGTTGCCTTGGTTGCTGGTAAAAACCGGGTGCCCAATCCAGCTGCCGGAATTACGGCTTTGCTTATTGCGCCCCTATTGCTCATACCTAGACTTTACTGGCAATACGGTTAAGGAATGGTAAGTCGTTCCAAAGACACAGCGCGCGAGCAATCTATCTCGACTAGATCAGTGCGGAGTGATGCAGAAATTTCTGCAGCTGGAATCGCTATCGCAAATCATGATTGGGCTGCTCTGTGCCCAGGTCAATTAGTAACCTGTTTTGTTTCGATGGCAACTGAGCCACCAACTGATATCTTGCGAACTACATTGCAAGGTCTCGGTAAAGATATTGCCTTGCCAATCATGAAGCCAGGAAACTCCTTGGCCTGGGGCTTTGATGGCACTGACTTAGTTAAAAACAGTTACGGTATCTACGAACCGATACCTGCTGAGATTGATATCGCAAACGCAAGTGCAATTCTGATTCCAGCTCTTGGAGTTGGACGAGATGGTTCTCGCTTAGGCCGAGGTGCCGGTTACTACGACCGAGCATTGGCAAATGTGCCAACACACGCAACGGGTGGACCTCTTCGAATTTGCTTGGTATTTGATGACGAAGTCGATGAGTCAGTTCCAAGTGAAGCACACGATGCCTTAATCGACTTAATAGTTACACCAAGTGAAGTTATTCAAGTTAACTAAATAGGTAGCGGCCCAAAATCAAACCAACGCCAGCGGCAACAATTCCACCAGTTATCAAAGTAACGGCATAAATCATTGCTGGCCTGAATGCTTGGGCCATTAGTCTGCGATGCAGCTGAAGGCTGACACCACTGAAAGTTGTCAGTGCGCCACACAAACCAACTCCGAGAATCACTTGCCAATCCCCTGGCAAAGCCAAAACAATTCCTAACAGAAATGCGCCGGCTACATTAACTAGCCAAGTAGCGCGTGGAAATGCAGAACTTCCAACTGGTGGCAAGTAGTACTCAAGCGCAAACCTGATGAAGCCACCTAGCGCGGCTGCGATAACAAACAGCATTAAATTCATTTTCTATCACCCAGCAAGCTGCCAATGTGTGTTGCGGCAACACCCACTGCAAAGGTGGCTACGACGTAAGTGATTGAAATTAATGGCGTACTTGCCAGTTGTAAAGTTTCCACTGCAATAGCCGAGAAGGTTGTGAAACCACCAAGTATGCCGGTCACAACAAAGTGACGACGTGTTTCGTTATTCATAATTTTTGGCGAACTGGCAATAACTCCAATTAGCAATGCGCCAATGACATTAACTATGAAAGTTGACCACGGAAAAGAAGTTTCGCTGGGCGTCTGAACCCAATAAGAAATCTGTAATCGAGCAAGTGATCCAAGTGCTGCCCCAAGGGCTGCAACTAAACCAAAATTAAGCACTTGGGCTTGGGGTGCTCGCTGGCGCGGCGGCTGGGGCAGGAGTCGCAGCTGGTGTCGATGCAGGCGTCGATGCTGAACCCGGGTCTGTTGAACTTGGAGTTGCCGAAGTTGTAGTGCCACGGGAATCATTTCGATAGAAACCTGAACCCTTGAAAACAACTCCGACTGAGCCATAAACCTTCTTTAAGGCTTCGGCTTTACATTCTGGGCAAGTAGTTAAAGCGTCATCAGAAAAAGACTGGACTACTTCAAGTGGCGCATCACACTGGCCGCACACGTATTGATAAGTAGGCATGATTTCCTTTCGACTCTGGCAATCGTACCTGTGGACAAATTAAGTCGCGAAATTTGAATTCGAATTATCGTGGCACAACTATGAAAAACCTTGAATTTCTGCATAAGTACTATCCCTTGATAGTTAGGTATCGCCGATCAATCGCAGCCTCGCTTGCTGGTCTTGGCACATTAATCGCACTTAGTTTGGTGATTCCAAGTCCTGGATCTCAAACCAAAGTGTTGGTCGCAACGAGTCCATTGTCGGCTGGCACAACATTGACGGCATCAGACTTTACGCAAAAATCTCTGCCCGATGATTTTGCTTGGTCAACTTTGCAAGTTCAGTCAAGTGATTTAGTTGGTCGAGTGTTAGCGCATTCGATCGCAGCAAACCAGCCAATTAGTAACAGCGATCTTATTGGGCAGGGACTACTTACGGGATTACCAAAAAACTATGTTGCAGTTTCAATTCCAGTTGCCGCCAGCACAAGCGCAGCGCTTCTAAATGTTGGAAACGTGATTGATGTTTATAGCTCAAGCAATGATGGCTTCAACACTGGTGTACTCATTGCATCTCGCGCCAGCATCCTTGCGATTCCAATGAATGGTAAGAGTTCAATGTTTTCTAGTGGATCGACAACTAACTCGATCATTGTTGGTGTGGACTCAGTAGCCGCAATAAGTATTGCTGGAAATATTTCGAATCAAGGATTCATGATCGCGATGCTTCCATAGTTGTTGGAAGTCTTAAGCATTGCCTCTTTAGCCGTGATGTGGTGGCACGTCTTCTAGCAATTCACGATCACGATTAGTTTGCGGCGCAATATCGTCACTGGTTTGCTCTGGTGTTAACTCAACTCCGTCTAGCAATTCCCGTAACTTCGCCGAACTCTGGGCTTTTGCATCCACAGTTTCGTCAGGATTATTGGGCGTAGAACTCATACTCCTATGCTGATACCTAAGGATTGAAAAACCTAATTCAAACTGCGAATGAAATGGAAACTTGATGGGCATCGTCTGGGATATCAACGTTGAGCGCCCAGAATTTCCGCAACTCACGTCCAACCTTGAAGCTGATCTGGTTGTAGTTGGACTTGGCGGTTCTGGATTGACTGCACTATTGCATGCGGCCCAGCGCGGATTGAATGTCATAGGCATTGATGCTGATCGCATTGCTGCTGCTGGTGCTGGCCGTAACGGTGGCTTGCTATTGGCTGGCATTGCAGATTTTCACCATAACGTTAGAAAAGATTTTGGCATCGAGCGGGCAACTGCGCTCTACCAACACACTCTCGATGAAATGGATCGTATCGAGGCAACGACACCTGATGCAGTATCTCGAATCGGTGCCCTCCGAATTGGCGAATTACGTCGCGGTGAAGATCCGGACGAACTCAGCGATACCTATGCGCATCGCGATGCCTTGATAGCTGATGGGTTTCCAGTTGATGATTATGAAGGTGAACAAGGTGTAGGAATCTTGATTCCTACCGACGGAACTTTTCATCCCACGAAGCGCGCTGTGTTACTGGCGAATCTTGCTAAAGCAGCTGGTGCTCAAATCTTCACGAACTCACCAGCAATCAAAATTGAATCCGGGCTTGTTACAACGGATCAAGGAAGCATTAAGGCTAAACACATTGTGGTTGCAGTTGATGGCAACTTAGGTAAGGCGCTGCCAGAGGTATCTGATCTGGTTCAACCAACTCGACTACAAATGATTTCAACCGCGCCAGAAACCAAACTGAAAATGAAATACGCAGTTTATGTTCGGCAAGGTTGGGACTACTGGCAACAACTCCCGGATGGTCGGGTTGCAATTGGTGGTGGACGTGACTTGTCTTTAGAGCAAGAAAACACTGATGTGGTTGAACCAACCCAGATCATGCGGGATTATCTAGAGCGCAAACTTCAGGACATAGGCGTGACTGCAGCAGTTGAACATCACTGGGCAGCAATCGTGAGTTACACCGATTCAGGATTGCCAATTGTGAAGGAAGTCCAGCCGGGAGTTTGGGCAGTTGGCGCATACTGCGGAACTGGCAATGTCGTTGGCGCGCTTTTGTCTCGCAGCGTGGTCGACCAATGCATTGATGGGCATAGCCAAGTTATTAAGGACTTTGCGGGTTAGCCACATGACTAATGAATTAATGGGTGCCAAGATTTGGCATAGTCTGCGTAAGGATCACCAGGCAAAAGTGTTGCCATGGATTACTCCTCGATTGGAACGTCGCTCCCGACACGAAAGTCATCCGGTCGATGACTTTTTGTTTGAGTACTACCCAATCAGTACGAACAAACTATTGAATTGGCATCCTGGCTTTGGATTTGCGCTGGAAGCTACGGAGACAGAATCCGAAGAGTTTCCGTCTGGGAGTTACGAATTCGCTAACAACATAATTCAGATTCGTCCTGAGTGGTTAGCCAAGAATCAAGAAGCAGCAATTGGCTTGATTGACTTCTTGGCTAAAACGCAAGAGCGTTCAATACGTTCGGGTTGTTTTGGTTTGCATGAATGGGCAATGGTTCTCGGCGCTGAAGACGTCAGACATGAGAAGTGGCCATTGCGCCTGAGTCAAAAAGAGATACGGGCCACGATTGATGAGGTCGGACTTCGTTGCACACACTTTGATGCGTTCCGCTTTTTCACTCCGATCGCTGCTCCGTTGAATCCAATACAACTTACGCGGATTGATCAAAATGATGTTGAACAACCTGGCTGCCTGCACGCAAACATGGATTTGTATAAACATGCACAAAGGTTTGCGCCAATTGTTGGCTCTGAAATAGTTCGTAGTGCATTTGCTTTAGCCAAGGACATCAGAACTGTAGACATGCAAACTGCGCCTTATGACTTAGCTGACCTTGGCGTGATTCCAATTCCTGTTGAAACTAGAGCTGGTCGTGATGAGTTTGCCAAACTACAACTTGGATTTGCGCAACGCGCACAAATCCTGCGCACTGAATTGATCATGGCATTGAAATCTGCTTATGTAACCGCAGAAATCAAGGGATAATTTCACATATTTCAAAAACGGTAAGATTCAAGTTATGTCACGTCGCAGAGTTGATCCCCAGCCGCCTTCAGAAAAAGCAGTGAAATCCAGTAAGCGTGCTCGTCGTGCAGTTAACACCAGTGCCGTCGCAACTATCACAGTTGACCGACCACATGGATTAGCGGTTCTGAGTCATTCGGATCGCAGGCTTTTGGCAATTGTCGTTGGAGTATCGATTGCCGCTGGAATTCTGCATAACACAAGCGGCAATCCTGTTTTGTCATTCTTGGTTTCGGCCGTAGCTCTAGGCGCAATTGCACGCTTGGTGGTGCGAAGCGTTGAGGCAATTAGCGATCGAATTGGTCGCGGCTTAAATGGTCTACTCCAATCTTTACTGGGAAACTTGCCCGAAATCTTTGTAATTCTGTTTGCACTTAAAGCTGGACTTTATGAAATTGTTAAAGCCACAATCGTTGGATCGATCATCGCAAACATCTTGCTAGTGATGGGTCTTGCGTTTGTTGTAGGTGGCCGAAAGTATGGTCGACAAGCATTTAACGTTGTATCAGCACGACAGCTCAGCATGTTGCTAGCACTATCAGTCTTTGCTCTCGCCATTCCATCACTTGCTGCCAGCTTCAATACGCCAGCCGTTGAATACGAACGCGAAATCACAGTGATAATTTCTCTGCTCTTGATTGTTCTTTTCCTAGCTTCTATTCCAGACACGATTCGTCACGCCAACCATGAGTCGCCAGTTACCGGAACTAAAGAAGCATTGGTCGCAGCCAGTGAAGTTGATAACCATGGCCAATGGACACTAAATGTTGCCGGCTTCATGGTTTTAGTTGCAATCGCAGGTTCGGTCCTTGTTTCAAGTTGGTTTGTTGATGTACTGCCAACAGCTATGTCTACCTTGGGAATTTCAGAAGCTTTCGCCGGCTTAATCATCGTTGCTCTAGCTAGCAACGTTGTGGAGACTTTTTCCGGCATTCAACTTGCTTATCGCGATCAGCAAAGCTACGCCTTGCAAATTATCTTGCAATCCCCTGTGCAAGTTGCCATGATCGTCGCTCCGCTAATTGCTCTCGCCGCTCCCCTTGTTGGTGCTGCCACGTTCACACTGGTTTTGTCACCACTTTTGCTCGCCGTTATGTTTATGGCTGTCTTTATTGCGATCGTCGTGGTTTCCGATGGTCAATCAACTTGGTTTGAAGGCGCTGCCTTAATCACTTTGTATTTGGGTATTGCAACTGCTTTCTGGTGGGGTTAGCCCCATGGGGTCGACGCGGTCATGACTATTACTAATGACATCGCCCAAGCCACAACAGCTCTTGCGTCTGGAAAGTTATGTGCAATCCCAACCGAAACGGTTTATGGCTTAGCCGCAAATGCCTTGGATGAGTCTGCAGTCGCCCGAGTGTTTGAAGCAAAAGAACGTCCTGCTGATCATCCACTAATAGTTCACATTGCAGGTGCTGCGGATGTAACTGAGTGGATTACAGAATTGCCGAAGTGGGCATCAGACTTAACAACTGCGGTTTGGCCTGGACCATTGACAATTGTTGGCCCGAGAACTGCACTTGCTAGTAATGCTGTTACGGGCAATCAAGACACCGTTGCAGTGCGAGTACCGAGTCACCCGATCGCGCATGAATTGTTGATCCAGCTAAAGAGTCTTGGTATCAAAGGCGTTGTGGCTCCCAGTGCAAACAGGTTTGGACATGTTTCACCTACTAGCGCTGCGCATGTTTCAGCTGACTTAGGTGAATACCTAAATGCGCATGATGATTTGATTTTGGATGGCGGCGATTGCCAGGTCGGAGTTGAATCCACCATCGTGTTGGCTACTGGACCCCAGCCTGTTATCTTGCGACCGGGTGCAATTACTGCCGCGGATATAAAACGAATCACGGGTGTTGATGTTTCTGACGAAACTGCAAATGCACCTCGAGTAAGTGGCGCCTTAGATTCGCACTACTCCCCAACTGCTCAAGTTGTTTTGATTAACAGTGTTTCCGAGACTGACCTTGAAAGCAATGCCGGATTCTTGGCTCTGGCCCAACTATCAACTCCTGCTGGATTAGTTCGACTAGCTTCACCAGAAACAATTGAAGACTTTGCTCATGAGCTCTACGGTTCATTGCGAGCTGGTGATGACCTGAAGTTAAAGACCATTTATGTGGTGCCACCGACTGGCGATGGTTTAGCACAGGCAATCAATGACCGATTAAATCGCGCTGCGTTCTAGCGAACTATAAGTTCTCCAATTGCATGAATCACAATTCCTGCCAATGCCCCAACAATTGTGCCGTTTACACGAATGAATTGCAGATCCCGACCAACCTGAAGTTCAATCTTCTTCGCCGTATCTCCAGCATCCCAACGGGCCACAGTGTCACTAATCACGGCAGCGATCTCATCACGGTACCTATCAACTAGATGAGTTGTTGCATTTTCAAGTGCAGTATCGATGGTCTCTTGCAATTCATGATCAATTGAAACTTTAGTTCCAAAGTTTGCAATCAAGGTCGTAACCCGAGTTCGCAATTCGCTGTCTGGATTTGCCGCTTCTTGGCGCAAAGTCTTCTTGGTTGAAATCCAAATATCAGAAAATGTATGCCGTACTTCTGGGCGATCAACCAATCGCATCTTTGCTGCATTAACCCGCTCGATAATCACGGGATCAGATTGCAACTGATCTGCGAATCGATTCAACAACCGTTCGATTGAATGACGGATTGGATGTTCGTAATCTTGCTGTACTTCTTTGCTCAACTCAATTAAGCGTTCGTATAGCCATTCGCCAGCACGATCTTTGCCAAGGCCTGGCAACCATTTAGGTAATTGTTTATCGATCCAACCTTTAGCTCGAGCTGGATCATTCTCTAACCAGTCCTGAATTGCTTTTGCCAACATGTCCACGATCGGAGTGTGAGCATCATTTTCAACGGCTTTAATCAAAAAGATTCCAAGTGGCTTTGCAATGTCAAAGTTTTCGGCCGTGCGACGAAATGATTCTTCAATAACTTCGGCAATGTCTTCGTCGTCACCAAGGGACGTCGCCCAGGCAACGACGCCAGAAAGTTCATCGGTAACTTGCTTGGCATTTTGCGGATTGCTTAGCCAGCCACCTAGGCGGTTTGCAATGTCTGCAGATTGCAGTTTGCTGCGGACTACTTCTTCGGACAAAAAGTTATCACCAACGAATTCGCCTAGGCTGGCACCGATTGCATCCTTGCGCGTTGGAATGATCGCTGTGTGTGGAATTGGTAGTCCAAGTGGTCTGCGAAAAAGTGCAGTAACTGCAAACCAGTCAGCTAAGCCACCAATCATTCCGGCTTCGGCGGCAGCCCGAACGTAGCTGACCCATTCGTCTGCGCCCGCAGCTTCGGCACGTTTGGCAAAAATGTAAACAACTGCCGAGGCGAGTAAGAGTCCAGTGGCAAATGCCTTCATCCGGCGTAATTGCTTACGCTTTAACCGATCACTTGCCCGCGTTGTAATGCGAAGTGGCTGGCTCATGCCTTAATCGTAGGCGTGTGGTCTACGCCAGCAATCTGGTCATGGATATGTCCAGCCAGACGTTCAATGATCACAAGACCATCTTTAACGCCGCCTGGCGAACCTGGCAGGTTAATGATCAATGACGAGCCAGTTACTCCAGCTAGGCCGCGAGATAGATCTGTGGTTGGAACTCGATCTCGCGAGTAAGCGCGGAATGCTTCTGGGATTCCAGGAAGTAGTTTTTTGATTAGCGGAGCAGTTGCTTCTGGTGTCACATCATGTGGCGAAACTCCAGTGCCACCGGTTGTGACGATTAGATCAACATTGCCAGCAAGTGAAAGTTCGATCGCAGCTTGAATCTGCGAAATGTTATCTGGAATCACAATTGGATCTTTAAGTTCGTAACCAAGTTTCGTTAAACCGGCGGCCAGGATTTCACCGCTGGTATCGGCATACACGCCAGCACTTGCGCGATTGCTCGCTGTGATAACTACTGCAGTACGAACAGCCATTTAGCTTCGGTTCCATTCCCCATTACGCCCACCGTCTTTATGGGTCATCTTCACATCAGTAATAGTGGCACCTGGATCAATTGCCTTAACCATGTCAATAACTGTAAGACCGGCTACCGCAACAGCAGTTAAAGCTTCCATCTCAACACCAGTGCGATCAGCAGTCTTAACAGTTGCCGTGATGTCGACACCTTCATCAACCACAACTAGTTCGACTGAAACTCCATGAACTGCAATTGGGTGACAAAGTGGGATCAAATCTGGCGTGCGCTTAGTTGCCATGATGCCGGCAATTCGAGCGGTAGACAAGACATCACCTTTTGGCACTGCGCCATCACGTAGAAGTGTGACGACCTGCTTGGAAAGCAGAACCCGGCCAACTGTTGTTGCAGTGCGAGTAGTGACTTCGCGATCGGCAACATCAACCATGTGGGCATTGCCAGATGCATCAATGTGAGTTAAATCAGAGTTGCTCATAACTGGTAATCGTACGCGCAGTGTGGCCTGGGTCACGATTTAGTTGATTATTCAACGAAATGTGGCAAGGTTCACACGGGATTTAAGGCTTTATACACCTTTTCGTTAAGAGGCATTCATAAACGTCTGGGACAATTGAGGTGTGGGAGACCCCCACACCAAAAGGAGAAAAACACCATGAGTGTTCAAATGACAGAAACCGAATCCGTTGTTGGATTCCCTGCATTGGAATCAAACTATGCAGTCCTAATCAATAACGCTATTGGCGAGCACCGCAATGCCGATGTTAATTTCATCGTGCGCTCGTACAACATGGAAAAGAACAACATCACTCGCAAGAGTGTTATCGAGCGCTTGCGCGACGCGTTCTAATTCATCTAGCAAACCAAAAGAGGACCGATGCCCAGGCATCGATCCTCTTTAGTTTTTTCTGGGAAAGCTTTGTTAATTACTGTTTGATTGCAGAGATGTCTAGCTGCAACTTGATGTTGTCGCTGACTAGGAAGCCGCCAGTTTCTAGGGCTACGTTCCAAACCAGACCGTAATCTTTACGACTTAGTTCACTGGTGCCTTCAAATCCGGCGCGCGCGTTACCAAATGGATCTGTTGCAGTTCCGGTTGGTTCAACAGCTATGTCGATGCTGTTTGTTACACCCTTGATTGTTAGGTTTCCGGTGACTACGAATGTGTCGCCAGTTGCCTTGATCGCGGTTGATTCAAAAACAAGTTCGTTTGTGTTTTCAGTGTCGAAGAAGTCAGCACTCTTTAGGTGACCATCACGATCGGCTGAGCCGGTGTCGATTGAGTCAAGCTTTGCCGTGACCTTTGCTGAAGATGATGCAGCATCAGCGCCAACAACGATGGTGCCTTCGAAATCTGCGAAGTGTCCACGCACCTTGGTGATTACTGCGTGACGGGTTTCAAAACCCAAGCGTGAATGTGATGGGTCAATAACCCAGGTTCCCGCGATTGAAGAAAGATCAGTCATTGCGACTCCTTAATAGTTGAAAATTGAACTAATTTAGTTTAACTTTCAACTATGGCAAAAGTCAAGTTACGCCCGTCGAGCCACGTCTTCCACAGCTTTAGCCACTGACTTAGCAACGTTTGGATCAAACACACTAGGCACGATATAGCTGGCATTTAGTTGGGCTGGTGAAACACAACTTGCAATCGCATTTGCGGCGGCTAGCAAGGTGTCGGTTGTGATCTTTGAAGACGCTGCATCCAACAATCCGCGGAATATTCCCGGGAATGCCAAAACATTGTTGATCTGATTTGGGTAATCACTTCGTCCAGTTGCCACAATCTTTGCGTGCTTGGCAGCAATCACTGGATCAATTTCTGGATCTGGATTGGCCATGGCAAACACAATTGAGTCTTTAGCCATCGAAGCCACATCAGCCTCAGTCAAAATGTTTGGTGCACTTACGCCAATGAACACATCGGCTCCGGCTAGACCTTCACCAAGTTTTCCAGTTACACCAGCAGCATTGGTATTGGCCATCATCCAAGGGCTGGTTGCTTCGCTATTCGGACGACCCATATAGATCGCACCATCAGTGTCATATGCCGTGATGTTTTTCATGCCGGCTTCGTAAAGCAGCTGGGCAACTGCGGTTCCAGCAGCGCCAGCACCACTCATCACAATCTTTAGATCTTCTGGTTTCTTCTTAACAATCTTCAATGCGTTAGTTAGCGCTGCCAAAACGACAATGGCCGTGCCATGTTGATCGTCATGGAACACCGGGATATCAAGAAGTTCACGCAGGCGAGCTTCGATTTCGAAACAACGTGGAGCCGAGATATCTTCTAGGTTGATGCCACCGTAAACCGGGGCCAAAATCTGGACGGTACGGACAATCTCATCAACATCTTGGGTATCAAGACAAACTGGCCAAGCATCAACATCTGCGAACTGCTTGAACAATGCAGCTTTGCCCTCCATCACCGGAAGAGCGGCAGCGGGTCCGATGTTGCCAAGACCAAGAACTGCAGATCCATCAGTCACAACAGCGACCGTATTGCGCTTAATAGTTAGTCGGCGCGCATCGCTTGGCTCGTCATGAATTGCCATACAGATTCTTGCGACACCAGGTGTGTAAGCGCGAGAAAGATCATCGCGAGTTCGAAGTGGAACCTTTGGTTTAACTTCCAACTTGCCACCAAGGTGAAGTAAGAATGTGCGATCACTAACTTTGCGAACCTGAGCCCCTTGGATGCCAGCGATTGCAGCAGTAACACGTTCGGCGTGATCTGGATCAGAAGTATCGCAAGTTACGTCAACAACCATGCGTTCGTGACTGGATTCAACAACGTCTAATGCGGTAAGAGCGGCACCAGTATCAATAACTGCTTGCGCCAGGCTTGCGGTGGACGATGATTCGGGTGATAACTCAACGCGCAATGTAATCGCATAACCCGGACTGTTGTTAGCCATGAAACGTTTCTCCTTGGTAAGCCTCTATTGTCCCATTTCCCGCTAACGACAAACACCAGGTGCCTGGGTGCTTGATCACATTTACAACCAAAAGGGATCAGATTCCCCACTCGTGGGATTCAATTCACTGGCACGATGGTGCCATGACACCTCCATTTAATCTCTCCGGATCAAAAGCACTAATCACTGGCGCTGGTTCGCCAACTGGCATCGGTTTTGCTAGCGCAAGATTGCTTTGCCAGATGGGTGCCAGCGTTTACATAACTGGCGCAAGTGAGCGCCTGAACGAACGTGTATCAGAACTACAGGCGGAAGGTTTCACTGCTGCAGGCTGCGTGGCCGACTTAACAGAATTTTCTGCAGCTGAAACTGTTGTTTCAAATGCTTTGGCATTCCTTGGTGGCTTAGACATCGTCGTAAACAATGCTGGTATGACCAGCATTAACGCGCCAATGCAAGAAGTTGGTGAAGCGGGCGACGCAGCTTCGATGAGCGTTGAGGGTTGGAGTAATTCAATTGCGCGCAACCTTAACTCTGCGTTCTACATAACAAAACTTGCACTGCCACACTTACGTACATCTTCTGCAGGTCGAGTCATCATGATGTCCAGCATTACCGGACCAGTTATGGCGATTCGAAATGACGTTGCTTACGGCGCAACTAAAGCCGGCATGGTTGGTTTAACCAAGTCACTCGCAGTAGATGAAGCAAAACACGGAGTTACTTCAAATGCAGTTGCACCAGGGTGGATAAAAACTGCATCGCAAAGTATTAGTGAAGGAAGCGAAGGAGGCAGCACTCCGATTGGACGCTCAGCAACACCCGAAGAAGTTGCAGCAATCGTTGGCTTCTTGGCTAGCCGGGAAGCGAGCTACATCACAGGGCAAGTAATCGTGGTTGATGGCGGAAATTCAATCAGCGAGCAGCGCACAATTCGTTAAATCCAATCAAACTAAAAACAACCCCTGGCGAAATCGCCAGGGGTTGTTTTCTTTGACTAATTAGATGCCAAGTGCCTTGGCTTTTGCAGCAGCGAATTCTTCGTCTGAAAGAACTCCCTGTGCGTGAAGCGCAGCAAGTTCCTGCACCTTTGCAATTGATGCGTCACCGGCAGGTGCTGCTGCTGGAGCGGATGCTTGTGCAGCTGCCATCTGGCGCTGCGCTACCCGACCTGAAACCGCTGTTGCTGTTCCGGAAATAACTGCGGTACGAGCCGCAACTCTCATAAGTCCCATTTTGATTTTCCTTTTCTAGTAATTCTCTAGCGAGCTTCTAAGAAGTTGGTAACAACTTCTGCCGGAATACGAATCTGATCAAGCACACGTGCATTTGATGCTGAAATTGCATCAGTGAACTTAGCTGCCCAAGTGTTTTCAAAGGCAACCATTAGTGCTGAGCTATTTGGTGCTAGATCATCTGAAAGTTCGTCAGCATCTTCGCTATCGAGTGTGCCGGGGAAGGCAACACCAAGAGCCATAAATGCTGGACCTTCATTTGGATCTAGATCTTCGATTGCAAGAACGGAAACTACGCCGTCTGCATCCTTGCTGATGAATAGTAAATCGATAAGGCGGATAGTTCCGCTTTCAACGAGCTCAAGGATTGCAGGTGCAACCTTGCCGTTGAACTTGTTTCCTGGAAAGTCAATAATGACAATGTCCACTGGTCCGAATCCCATAAATCCTCCGTTGATAGGGCCGAACCGAAAGCCTAACAAGGCATTACAGAGGTGGGAAACACGAGGAAAGATTCAGATATAAAAGTGGGCCCTGACGGGCTCGAACCGTCGACCCACGGATTAAAAGTCCGTTGCTCTACCAACTGAGCTAAAGGCCCTACCTTGCCTTTCGGCAATTCCCCGATCTTAGCGGATTTTGGGACCTTTCTAGAATTCGAGGTTCCTTATCAAGCATTACGCCCGTAGTGATCTATAGCTGAACCGTGTGATCTTGGAATGAAATAGTCCCTCATATGAGCGACAATAGAAATAGTAAGAACCCATTAGGAGAACACAATGTATCCAGCTCGCGACCTCTACACAGTTGTCGTACCGCCTGCTGACCAAATTGATGGTGGCGTGGAATCTGGAATTGTCCTAATTCATGGACTAACTGGATTCATGGATGCCGGGGGTGGTGGCCGCCTGGCTGTGGCACACATCTTGGAGACCATGAAGAATCGTCCGGTTGCTTACTTCCACATCGATTCGCTTTACGACTACCGCGGGCGTCGCCCGAAAACTATTTTTGATTCAGACCATTACGAATCTATGGACTTGCCTCACATCACTCTTTCCGAAGTGACTGATGGCGAAGGCCAAACCTTCTTATTACTTCACGGCGTTGAACCAGATCTTGGTTGGCAAAGCGTGGTTCGCAGTGTTATCGAATTGATTCGTGAGTACGGAGTTCGCTTAACCGTGGGTATGCATGCAATTCCTTGGCCTGCTCCACACACTCGTCCCGTTGAGATCACTGCACACTCTTCTGATCCAGAACTAATTGGTATTCACCAGCCCTGGGTTGGCCAAGTTGAGATTCCAGGCAGCCTGCCAGCGCTAATTGAACTCGAAGCAACCAAAGCAAAGTTGCCAGCAATGGGTTACGCCGCTCATGTCCCGCATTACTTAGCAGGCGGTGACTACCCAAAGGCAGCGCTTGCACTACTTGATCAGTTGGCTCTAAGCACTGGTTTAGTTTTACCGCGCGACACCCTGCGCACTGCTGCCGCCGAGATGGATGCTGATATCGATAAGCAAATTCTTTCGATCGACGAGAACCGCGAAGTTGTTGCATCGCTTGAGCAACAGCATGACTCAATGATGGAAACACGTCGTGAGTTAACTGCAGGTTCTGACGGCAGTATGGTCAGTGGCGATGAATTGGCTGCGAGTTTTGAACAATACCTTGCCGAGATGGACGAAAAAGGCGAAACCGAAAGTTAGTCGCCTGCTTAAACTTGCTAAGCAAAAACTGTGTCAGGGAAAACTAAAGTTCCAGGATCAAGAACTACGCCTACGCCAATTTGTGCGCGCTCTGCAATAACCGTGTCAACAATCTGACAGTCACTAGAGATCTTTGCTGCCGTGCTGACAATCGAATTCGTGATGTGAGTTCCGCTACCAACTTCAACATCTGCAAAAATTACACTTCCAGCAATGGTTGCGCCAGCACCCACAACTGCGTTGTGTCCGATATAGGTACCTCCAGTTATCGAGGCGCTGCTGTCAACTTTTGCAGTCGGTTCGATTAAAGATTCACCTGTGCGGCCCGCAAGTAACGGTGACGGTGCGATTCCTCTCACTAGGTCTGCTGACCCTTTAGCGAAGGCAAGTGGAGTTCCAAGATCTAACCAATAACCATCGTCAACTACACCAATCACCATTCGATTGGCTGCAAGTAATTCTGGGAAAGTCTCTCGCTCTACCGAGACTGGTCGATCACTCGGAATTGAATCAATGACCGAGCGCTTAAAGATATAGCACCCTGCGTTTATTTGATCGGTAACGATTTCTTCTGGAGTGGTTGGTTTTTCTAGAAACTCTAAAACTCGGCCATTGGCGTCAGTTGGGACCAGTCCGTACGCTCTTGGATCTTCGACTCGAGTCAAGTAAAGAGCTACATCAGCATCCGCATCCCGCCATTTTTGAACTAAACCAGCGATGTCTAGTCCGGTTAAGACATCACCATTAAAAACCACAACTGGGTCATTGGGCCCGCAAGTTAAGTGCTCGGCTGCATTTCTGATGGCACCACCAGTACCTAGTGGCTCATCCTCGACCGCATAAACCAATTCCACGCCGACCTTTTCGCCATGACCAAAATGTTCTTCAAAAACTTCGGCACGATATGAAGTGCCCAAAACGATTCGTCTAACTCCAGCTTTACGCGCAAGTGCAATTTGGTGGTCTGTGCAGGCATAACCAGCAACTGGCAACATCGGCTTTGGTGTCGAGATTGTGAGTGGACGCAACCGAGTGCCTTGGCCACCAACTAACAAAATTGCTTCTAACACGTAACCAGCCTAACCTTCAACAGTTTCAAACTAATCAAGCGTCACGATCTTCTCGACTTTTTCCTGTCTCTTAACATCTTCAAGGTTCACATTTGACTGCTCTATCAATACAACGGAAGATCCAAAAGAAATAGGGAGAATGACTTGAAATACTAATCTGCTTACGAGATCTAATGAGCCACGCAAACCATAACTCGAACCAGAATCCAAATTGTGCGCTTTAGCTAACTGGTTTGAATGTTCAAGTAATTGATCCCAAGTGAATTCACCATGCTTTGAGCGCAATACGACTTGATCTGGTGCGACTGCCCACGCTGGGGCAAAGTAATCACCAAAATTTCTCACTTCTGCGGAGCCATTCACAAATTTAGGATCAACTGTCTTATCAGGCATTCCAAACGGATCTTGGCTGACAACAACAAAGGACTCATCAGATCCCTGCCAACTTTTAGCCTGGGAACTTGTTCCAAAAGTTACGGTTGGTTCTTGCTCTGTAATCGTCAATCCTGTTGCCAATGCGGCGCCAAGCCATACCGGTGATTGCCAATGGTTACCAAGTAATACATTCATAGATGATTGGTCGTCGAGTTCTAATCCCTCAACCAAAAAGTTACTTGCTTTATTGACGGCATTTGCAAAAGTAATTGCAGAGAGTTCAATTCTCCCAAAGTCACTTAACCAGGTAACAACCGGTTTCGGACCAGAGTTGGCCACCACCTGTTTCAGGGATGCAAAAAAATCAGCCATTTACTTTGCGGTGTATCTTCCGACAGCCGTTGGTGATGAACCAGTCAAATTCTTTTCAACGACCAGAATTCTGACTTTATCGCCTGGCTTTGTATTGATGACTTGGAAAGAATCTAGATTCTTAGTCTTGGTCCAAGCAGTCCACTTTCCGCCATTAATAGATACTCTGGTGAAAAACCCAAGTGACTCATAGTCGCCACCCTTGGCGCTCCAACTTGCAGTTGCTGCGTTTGGTTTTGATTGAGTAAAAGTAAATCCAGTTACTGCCTCAGGCCTTGGTGGTGAATAAGGCAAAACTACATACCTTTTTTGGACGACTTTAGATTCACCTATTTGGTTTCGCCCACGCAACTCAACGTAATAAGTTTTTCCTAGCCTCCATCGAGACGTTATCAACACTGTATTGGTGGCACGAGTCCATTTAGTCCAGGTTTTTTTGCCATCTAACGAGATTCTAAATTCATTGGACGTTACAGGAGTAATGCCCGCAGTACGCGCCTCCCAGCTAACTTTAGTTTTGATCGGACTTATCCTGGTGAACGAAACCTTGTTCAGAATCTTGGGTGGGGATGCGATCGTTACAAATCGTCTTGCCTTGGGCAGGTCCATTGTCTTGTGTGTTGCTTTAACTACTACGTAGTATCTACCAGCTACAACCGGATTTCCCTTTTGATCGGACCTATTCCAAACGTAATTAACCTGCCCCGTTACCTTTTGGGTACCAGATTCAGAGTTAACCAATAGTCCGGTCGCCTCATTAAAAACTTTAATTGACCACTTTGCAGTCGCTGGAACAGTCACTCTAACCTTTACGCTTTCCGTAGAGGCCAGATCCAAATTACTTGGCTGAACTGATAAATCTCGGATGACAGGGAGCAGGATCGTCGCAGCTCTGGCTCTAATGGCATCCATATAGGGGTAAAGATAACGACCTGGGCACACTGTATAACCGACATCGCGATGCGCAGTTATTACCTTTGTGACTGCGTATTCCCCATATTTGTATTTCGAAGATCCAGACTTGTCAGTTGAAAGAATCTCTGCTGTGCCGTTTGGATCTAGGCCATAAGGAGCAATCTTCCAAGCAACCAATTCTGATACAGACTTAACAATTGCTTCAGGATTTTCTGGCGCAAGCACGTCGTAGTTTCCGATTACGGATACTCCGAAAGTGTCTTGATTAAATCCTGCCGTATGCGCTCCTCTTGACGGCATGGCTGGGCCGTCACAAGTTAGCGCATCTTTCACTGCGCAGCCGTCTCTGCCTTCGTATATGGTTCCAAATTTATCGACCAAGAAGTTATAGCCCATGTCCGAATACTTCAAACTTTTTGTGAAGTACGCATAAAGGTTTCGCATTTGAGCTGGTGCTTGATCTGCCGTGTAGTTATTTGTAGATGCAGTGTGATGCACGATTCCTGCGATAACTTTTGTCCCCATGCGAGGATTCGCCTCACGCCAAGTTTCATCCGCGCCCCACTCTTCCCGGCTAACAATACGTGGACGAGGTACGACTGCTCCTTGTGGAGACACTGCAGCTTCTGCAGATGAATTAAGGGATCTAGCTTGAAATCCGATATTGTTTGTCGGCTCTTGCAAGCTTTGCGCTGCAATGTTTCTATCTTGATTTGTAACCTGTGAATTAATCAAAGTCACTTTAAGATCTGTTGGAGTCACACCCGAAGTATTTTCCATCATGACTTCAACGCCATCAGCTAATCCTGTTAAAAGTGGGTCGCTGCCTACTCGAGATTTTGTTCCCTCGCCATCGTTCTCGACAACACTTTGGTACTCGCCAAACTCAAGCTTGAACCAAGCTGACCATTTTCCGGATTCTCTGACGCGAACCTTAAACTCGGTTCCTTTTGATACCAGTCCGGTCCAAGTTAGGCCAACTAACGTAAATGGTTTAACGCTTTGTGTTGGCAACAACGTGGTAGTTACTTTGCCGGTCGATGATGAAACAGCCTTTACTTTTGGAGTAACGGGCAATTCATTTACAGTTACTGGAGGGGTATAACCCGAAATTGCCTGAACCGAGCCAGCCGCATTAGCTGGAACAGAAATAAGAGCACCCGCCACAATTGCCGTTGCCATAGAAAGGCACAGCACACTTAGTGGTTTTTTGCGGGGAAGCATAGTTACAGTCTCCCAGAGGAACAGTCACAATTGCCTCATCTGTCACACCAGATTCGCTGTACTTTGGTCACATTTTTCCCAAAAATCCCGAAAACATTGAAAACTGGTACTTCAGGGATGACGTACGATCGTATAGTGCCCGAAAGCAGGGCCTACTCAGCGCTAATCAGCCGAGTAGCGAATTCACCGGGGGTGTCAGGTAATGGGCAAGCATCGCGCGCCTGGCACAGAATCTGCCGCACATCCTTGGCTACGAAAAGCTACTGCCGGAATTTCGATCTTCATCTTGATTGCAACTTCTCTTGGTGGTGGAGCTGTTTACGCAATTAACGGTCTTGGTAAAAACATCATTGCTTTAGACACAAGCGACTTAAACGATCAGGATCGCCCGGAGACGGTCGAACAAACAGATACCAGTGCAACAAATATCTTGATCATGGGTTCAGACTCGCGAGAAGGTTCTAACGGCTCGTATGGAAATGTAGACGGCGCGCGATCTGACACAACTCTCCTAGTTCATGTCTATGAAGGACGAGAAGCTGCAACTGTTGTTTCCATTCCTCGCGACAGTTTTGTGGAAATAGCAGGCTGCAAAATGTTAAATGGCGAGCAGTCAGATCCTTACAAAACTAAATTCAATGCTGCATTTGCCATTGGTGGTCCGATCTGCACAGTTAAGACAGTGGAGAAACTCACCAACGTAAGAATCAACAATTTTGTTGTAGTTGATTTTGAGGCATTCAAAAAAGTTGTGGATGCCATTGGTGGTGTTGAAGTTTGTCTAACTTCTCCTGCATATGACCCAGTAGTGCCAGGACGAGGTGGCTCTGGATTAGATCTACCAGCTGGGTACAGCACAATCTCTGGGGAGCAAGCGCTAGCTTTTGTCCGCGCTCGCGAATCCCTTGGTGATGGAAGCGACTTGAGTCGTATTACACGCCAGCAAGAATTTATTGCCTCAATGATTCGAGGTATGACAGAAAAAGGTTTGTTAACGAATCCTGGAATGATTTATCGTGTCTTGAATGCGGTAACAACTTCAATAACAACTAACCCTGAGTTTGCGAAAATTAGTTCGTTACAGGAATTTGCACTTTCTCTGGGGAATTTGAAGCCAGGCAAAATCAACTTTGTCACCACGCCTTATGAAATGGTTGGAGGTGGCAATGTTGGCTGGACGGCTGAAGCAGATGAACTGTGGTCAGCCATGCGTTTGGATAGACCTTGGCCTCCGGTAGTTCCAAGTCCATCAGCAACTCCAACTGTCTCGCCATCAGCGAGCGCGACCGCACAGCCGGCTGCAGCTTTGACCCCAGGCGATATTTCGTTTTCCGTACTCAATGCCACGAGCGTAGTCGGGTTAGCTAGAACTGCAGGTGCCGAACTTGAAGCAAAAGGTTACGACGTAATAAAGGTTGGAAACTCAACACAACGCCTTACTGCTACTGAGATTCTCTACAAGTCTGAAAACTTGGCACAAGCTCAAGCACTTGCTAAAGATATCGGTGTTACAAAACTAACTCTTGATGAGACCTTGGTATCACCTGTGGTGCTGTTGATTGCAACTGACTGGAAAGATGGAAGTGCAAATCAAACTGCTAAGGCTCCGTCTGCCACTGCATCAGCGTCACCTTTGCCTTCTGCCAGTCCAACCGAAGGTACTGCTGCGGCTGCAACCTGCACTAAAGGCAACAATCGCGTCAAGTAGTTTCGATCTAAGTCTTGAGTTGCTAACTTGACTTAGGTCTACTCGTTAGGAATCCAACTCCCCATGACATCTGCATGGTTGCCAAAACAATTGGCAGCCAAAGTGCCCCACCACGTGCTCGCTTAACCAATGTCAATGATGAAACAAGTGTCAGGGCAACATATCCAAATGGAAAAACATATCCCCAGGCAAGTGCGTTGCCCATAACAAAGCCAATGGTTCCAAAAATTTTGCCTAGAACAATCAATAGAACTGCAAGTGGTGGCGCGAAATATCGCAGCGCTGATTTGCGAGTGCGAGTTTCTGGATGACGACGCATAACTTCATGTCGCCAAGAACCGTATTCAAAATATTGTTTAGCAAGTTTGCGAACAGATGAACGTGGTCGATAGGTCACAAACAAATCTGGATTGAACCAGACAATGCCACCAGTCTCACGAATTCGGTGATTCATTTCCCAATCTTGTGCACGGGTGAATTCAGGATCGTAGCCGCCAACACGTTCTAGTGCACTTCGCTTGAATACGCCAAGATAAACCGTTTCGGCTGGACCTTCGTTGCCACCAGTGTGAAAAGAAGCTGAGCCAACACCTAATGGAGAAGTCATGGCAGCAGCTACAGCTTTTTCAAACTTGGTAACGCCACGGGCTCCCATGATTCCGCCGACGTTGTCGGCACCGGTTCGCTGCAAAGTTTCAACCGCAAGGCGAATGTAACCATCCGATAGCTCGCTGTGAGCATCGACGCGAGCCACGATCTCTTGCTTTGTTGCAGCCAGAGCTGCATTCAAACCTTCCGGCGTGCGCCCGGTTGGATTTTGCACCGAACTTACTCGTGAATCACCAGCACAAATTCGAGCCGCCACTTCATTCGTTAGATCAGTCGATGGGCCGAGCGCTAAGACCACTTGGATTGGACCCTCGTAATCTTGCGACAAAATTGCCAATACTGCTGCCTCTAAGTAGTTCTCTTCATTGAGAACTGGCATAACTACCGCTACATCTGGCCATTGCGTCACAAGACAACGCTATCGGTTCGATAAACTGCTTCAATGAC
>JBIIAS010000109.1:0-4271 GCA_044239795.1 Candidatus Nanopelagicales bacterium
CAATACGAAGAACAATCACGACCAAGCACCGCTAGCTCAACTGGCAGAGCAGCTGACTCTTAATCAGCGGGTTGGGGGTTCAAGTCCCTCGCGGTGTACCAATAAGGACAATGTTCACAAGCATTTATTGCGTTTGTGCACGCTCACACATTACCGCAATTAACCCACATTTACCGTGTTGTGCCCACGCTCTGCCCACGCTGTGCCCACGAAGTTGGCGCATTTTTCCGCCTGTCTCTGGTCAGGGTGGCAACGGTGTAGCGTTGCAAATATGTTCAAACCAAAACAGGTTAAGTCCGTTATCTTGTCAATCGTGGTTACGGTCATGACCGGCTCTTTATTGGCAAGCCCCGCACGAGCGGTCGATTGGAACACCTGCAACATCATTGGGTTTCAATATTCGGGTGGCGGGCTTGATGGGCTCAAGGGTTCTGCTCCTGGTTTGCTAAAGGACTCAAAGGTTTTTGGAAGCGATTCATCTTCAGCTGAATGCCAGGGTTATGTTGGTGGTTATGACTCAACGATGCTCGAAAGTGTGGCTCACACAGGTGGTCAATTTAATTTTGTGATTTCAGGTAATTACGTAGGGAACAATACAACTTGCAACATATCGGTGAACCTCAACGACGAGGAGTGGATTCAGGGTACAACTCACTTTGAGTCTGGCTCTCCGGGCGCGCAAAACTATTACATTCCATCGTTAAGCACTGCACAAAAGACGTCTTTCAACGCTTTGACAGGAGTAGGAAACAATACGTTAACAGTGCTTACAAATTGTCCTGGGTATGAGCAAGCAAACATCACGCTAACTGCAAATTTGAAAATTGTTCAAGATTCATTTAATGATTTTGAAGGGGTTTCAGTTAACGACGGTGCGGAATTTAGCAATTCACGAGATGTAAACGTTAACTTATCTTTTGATTCAGGCGTAATCGGTCAGGTAATGATTTCGAACGATGGTGGCTTCCCTAGCTCCCAAAGGCGAATAGTTAATTACTCCAAAAACACAATTCCATGGACTTTAAATGCGACACGTGACGAACGTATGGTTAAAACAATTTACGTAAAGTACAAATTAGTGGATAGATACACTGGTTCACTTTCGTCAACTTGGTCACAAACTCTTAGTGACGACATAATCCTTGACACGACAATTCCAATCGTTGAAACCGCCTCCGCGGCTGACCAATCGGTTTCCGCTCAAGGATTGACCAGTCTACGTTCAGTGGTCAAACTTCAGTCTGTAAAAATAAATCTTTCAGCTAGTGACAATAAGTCTGGTGTTGATAAACTTCAATACTCAACCAAAAAAAGTGCCACTGGGGCTGTTACAAGGACTTATTCCAAGTCGTTTAGTGCCTCGCTAAATCCAAACATCTCAACAATTTATCTCCGCGTAAAGGACAAAGCAGGTAACTGGTCAGCCTGGAAAACAAT
Source organism: Candidatus Nanopelagicales bacterium (assembly GCA_044239795.1). Classification (GTDB taxonomy): domain Bacteria; phylum Actinomycetota; class Actinomycetes; order S36-B12; family UBA5976; genus UBA5976. Next base: position 1,438 of record JBIIAS010000109.1, read on the forward strand.
CGCAATAACGAAAAAGTATGCGAACTGCACAGCGTTAAATAAGGTTTATCCAGGTGGAGTTGCTAAGTCATCAAAAGAGAAAAACAAGGGTGGCAAGACCAAATACAAACCAATGGTGCATGCCCAGCTATATGAAGCCAACAAAATCAAAGACCTCGACAAAGACGGTATCGCCTGCGAAAGATAGCTTTATCGGAGAAATGTTGTCTCATGCTGGTTACTGACCGAACGTAAGTGAGGTTAGGAACGTCGTTGGTCGGAATTTATCCGACTAACACGCTCTTAATCAGTGAGTTGGGGGTTCAAGTCCCTCGCGGTGTACTCACATTTATGCCCTTCAGGCACAAATGTTCGTCTCTCACTACGTTCGAGTTACTCAAGCACTTATTACTCGGTTTCACGAATCGGCCAGTAGGCATTATCTGAGTAATGCTGGATTAATCTCCAAGTAGGTCTATGGTCAAAATATGAGTAATAAAAATCCAAATTCTGCTGACTTAATCAACGCAGTGAAAGATGCATTTTCAAGATTTATTGACTTTACTGGCGTTTCAACCAGACCACAGTTTTGGTATTACATTTTGACTACAGCGATTGCCTCTGCAGTTGTTAACTTAGCGTTTGGTAAGAATGGACAAAATGCTCTAACCCTCATCACGTTACTTCCTTCCATTGCCGTTTCCATTCGCAGAATGCATGACGTCGGTAAGAGTGGTTGGTTCATTTTGATACCGATTTATAACATTGTGCTTCTGGCGTCTCCTACTACAGTCGCAGCAACAGTTCGTAAGAAATCGCCCCTTGTCCGAGCTGGGCAATTAGTTGCAGTAAGTCCAATCATTGGTGCTTTCTTGTACTCACTCCTGGCGGGAGGATCAATGTTTAATGAGAGCACGGGTGGTGGTGCCCTTATTTGGCTGTTATTTACCACTGTGCCAATTGGGTTGATACTAATGGCTGTAGGCGTGACTATTGAGTTAACTAAGCGCTCAAAGTCCTAATCAGCGGGTTGGGGGGTGTGTGGGTTCAAGTCCCTCGCGGTGTACTCACATTTATGCCTTTCTGGCACAAATGTTCATCTAGCGCTTCGCGCGAGTTACTCATTTCAAATGCTTCGCTCAAGTAACTCGCCTAGCTAAGTGATTCCTTACTAGTCGCCCGTGATCGGTGTTTGGTCGTAACCACACCAGCCATCATTGCGACGCAGGAATAAGCCAGACATGAAACTCAAAACTGCACCAGTCATTGTTCGCCCAGTGATGCGAACGACATCCGTCGATGGATCGTGCTCAACGAAGTCAATAGCCGCAACCTTAGGGTGTTGCCCCATGATAAACAGCGCTTCATAGAGATCCATTGGATGAATGCCTTCGGGCGAAGCTGCTCCGGTTCCAGGGGTGTAAGCAGATTCCAGAACATCAATATCTACTGTGATGTAAATCGAGTCAGTTCCATTACCAGCAATCTCAAGGGCATCCTGAGCAATCTTGGTGATGTTGCTCTGGCGCATTTGCCTGCCTGTGAATATCGTGCCGCCATGACCCTCGACCCATCGCTTGTAGTAACTCGAATTCATGAATCCATGAATTCCGACTTGCACCAAATTCTTTCCATCAAAATCAAGTCCTGATTCCAAAAGCTGACGAATAGGGGTGCCATTGGTTGGTCCATGGTCCATTACGCGTACATCATTATGAGCATCAAAGTGAATTAGACCCATTTTGTGGCCCTTGTGAGCTTTAGCAAATGCACGTGCAGCAGGAGCAGTAACTGCGTGATCTCCACCGATTAAAATCAAGAACTTGTTTTGATCAACAGACCAAAGCTTTTCCATCGTGTCTTCGATTCGGTCCAAGGCTTCATACTGATTCACAATGGGAATTGAAACATCTCCAAGATCCCGAACCACCATTGTCTGAAGATCAACATCAAAATCGGGACTATAAGTTGTGAAGCCTGGCGTAGATAGCCTGAATGCATCAGGTGCTAAGTAGCAAGAAGTTGGCAAGATAGATGTTGTTGAAAGCCCAGCACCTACAATTCCGACATCAAAGTTCGAATCAAAGTCCCAAGGTCTTATCCAGTTCCAGACTCTTGGCTCATGTCGATCTTCGAACCTTGCATTAACAACAACACCTGGTTCCTTTAAGTGAGTTATTTGGTGTTGCGCCAACCATGCAGCTCTGGAATCTGACATTTTTACTCCTCAGGAAATACGAACGCTTGACTGAAGGTTAATCTCCAAAGGGGCAATTGGGATAGGGCTTTTGTAAGAAATTTACTTGGCACTTTGGAGAGTGGACTGGGACACTTGCCTAGAATTGAGTTATGGCTACCAATCCTGACCGAGCATCACACTTCCCCGCTATCGAAAAGAAGCATGGCCTGCCAATGTCTTATTGGCATGACCAAATGAAATCAATCAAAGATTTGAAATACCCAGAGCAGATTGCCTACTTGCGCGAGAATCATGGATTCAGTCAGGCTCACGCTAATGCCTTGGTTCTCTACTCAAAAGGAAACACAACTTCTAAGCGATTCAATACCTTGGAAGATTTCTTAACTCCGCATGATGCTGTAAAGCAAAAAACCATTAAGGCAATCTTTAAGGCATTGAAAACTAAGTTCCCTAAAGGTGAAATTGTTATTGCCTGGAATCAGCCAATGCTAAAAGTTGATGGCGAATATGTATTTGGCCTTTCCGTTTCAAAGAACCACATCACAATTGCACCTTGGGGTGAAGGTGTGATTGATAAGTTTTTGCCGAAACTTAAAGATTACGAAGTAAACAAGAAAACTATTAAGGTTCCGGTTGACTGGAAAGTTGATACCAA
>JBIIAS010000110.1:0-4258 GCA_044239795.1 Candidatus Nanopelagicales bacterium
AATTCCTGACATCACTCGAAAACATTGGTCGGTTAACATCCGCAAATTCATCATGGGATCAAAGTCGTTAGAGGGCTTAGTTGCAGTTGGTACGTTAACTGATCAAGCAGCTGCATTCTTACAGGCATGTGTCATCTCAGGCTTGAATGTCGTTGTCGCTGGAGCCACGCAGGCAGGCAAGACAACTCTGATGAACGCACTGTTAAACAGTGCACCATCAAGCGAGCGAGTCATAACTTGCGAAGAAGTTTTCGAACTGCAGTTAACCAGTCCGGATTGGGTGGCATTGCAAACCCGCCAAGCAAGTCTTGAAGGAACCGGCGAGATTCCCTTGCGCCGGTTAATCAAAGAAGCGCTGCGCATGCGACCATCTCGATTGGTCGTAGGTGAGGTTCGCCAAGAGGAAGCACTAGATCTTCTGGTTGCGATGAATGCTGGAATGCCAAGTATGTGCTCACTGCATGCCAATGGATCTCGCGAGGCAATTTCAAAGCTGTGCCTACTTCCAATGCTTGCAGGCAGCAATGTCTCGGCAGAGTTTGTGGTTCCAACTGTTGCCTCAGTTGTAGACATCGTGGTCCACACTGCCTTGCGTTCCGACGGTACTCGCAGAGTTCAACAAATTACTTCTGTGACTGGGCGAGTGGAAGGCAACAGTATCGAAACTGGAGATGTCTTCACCTTTCAAAATGAACGACTGGAGCCGCAGGGGATTTTCCCAGGAAGGCTTGAACGTTTTCACGCCAACAACATCGACTTAACTAGTTTGGTTGGGGCATCAAAATGGGTTTAATCATTGGCCTACTCAGTGCGATTGGAATCATTCTGGCTTGGGGCGCTATTCGCGAACCAATGAAGCCTCGAAAGTTCAAGAAAACTGGAAATCAGAAACTTTTAGTAAAGACCAAGAAAGTACCGGCTGAACTGTGGCCGGATGTAGTAGACGATCTAGCTTCAGCAATTCGAGCCGGGCTTTCGCTACCACAAGCAGTTATTGAGCTTTGTAAGTCAGGTCCCGAGCAACTGCGCCCAGCATTTCAACTTTGCCGAGATCAATATCAAGCAACTGGCGATTTTAACGCAGGCCTGAATCTAATTGCCAAAAATCTAGAAGATTCGCAAGCTGACAAATTTGTTGCGTCCCTTCAGATTGCACACGAGGTTGGTGGTGCCGACCTTGGTGTTCTGCTACGAACCTTGTCAGAAGTCATGCGTGAAGAACTAGTTTTGCGGGGAGAAATAGTTGCCAGACAAAGCTGGACAGTCAATGGCGCCAAACTAGCGGTCGCTGCACCATGGGTCACAGCACTCGTTTTGTCCACTCGTGAAACCGCAGCGAATGTATACATGTCTGCCAGTGGCATTCGCATGTTGGCAATATGCGCCATAGTTTCTGTGCTGGCGTATGTGGCAATGATGAAGATCGCTGAACTTCCTACAGAGAAGCGACTCCTAGCATGACCGGATTTCTAATTGGTCTGTTCTTTTCTACTGGTGTCATTTTGTGTGTAAATGCAGTGCGGCAACCAAGAGTTAGTATGAGCGACAAGATATCGCCATACGTGGGAATGGGATCAGCCAAATCACAAAACATAACTCAACAGGTATTGGCGGCAATCAACGATTTACTTACTTCGCGCAGCTGGTCACCTTGGAGTAGCAATACTGAAATATCAAAATGGCTTGAACAAGCTGAAAGTGATTTCACATTAACTGGCTTTCGCCGAAAGCAAATCACCTTTGCTGGATATTCATTGCTGGCAGCAATCGTATGGGCCTTCCTTCGACTTAGTTCGGGAAAAGGTTTGGCCCCAGTTTTGGCCTTTGCGTTAATCATTGGCGCATTTATAACCGGTGGTTGGTATGCCAAGTGGAGTTTGGCAAGTCAAGCGAGTAAACGTCGCCTAAGTATTGAAGAGCAACTACCAGCAGTACTTGACCTATTGGCCTTTGCAGTTTCGGCAGGAGAGCCGGTGTTATTGGCGCTTCGCAGAATTTCAAAATCCTGCACCGGGCCACTTGTTAAAGAATTAGGGAAAGTTGTTAACTCTGTTAGTTCAGGTGATGGATTAGTGCCGGCCCTCAATCGAATGAGTAATCAGATCGAATCTCAGCCACTGACCAGGGCAACACATTCCTTGGAGTTAGCACTAGAACGGGGGACACCACTAGTTCAGGTGCTTCGAGCTCAGGCTGCTGATGCCCGAGCTCATCAAGTTCGCATGTTGTTGGTGTTGGCGGGACATAAAGAAACAGCAATGATGCTTCCAGTCGTGTTCTTAATCTTGCCAATGATCGTCGCAGTAGCGCTGTATCCAGGAATGATCGCGCTTCAAGTTCTATAACGCCCCAGAGCAAAAGCTCACAATCAGAAAAGGAAATGCAAGTGAAGATAACGAATGAAATAACTCCGAAGCTTTCAGTCGCATTGCAAGTTGCCGCTGAACGAATCCTTGAAAAGTCGCGTGACGAGCGTGGCGACGTTCCAGGTTGGGTACTTGTCACTGTTATGACAGCCGGACTTGTTGTTGCAGTTTGGTCAGTTGCTGATGGGCAACTCAAGTCAGTGTTAACAAGTGCTTTACGAAGTGTTTCGCGTCCGTAGTGAACTAACGTCTGACAATGGCTCTGGCATTGTTGGATTTGTTTTAGTTGCACCATTAGTGGTAGCAATCTTTATTGCAATCGGACAAGTAGCAATGTTGGTGGCAGATAAAAGTGTCTTGAACTACGCTGCAGTAATTGGCGCCCGAACAGCAAGTGCTGCAGATGCTTCAAATACAGATGGAAGAAATGCTGTATTAGGGGTGCTAGCTAGCCGAGGTGCAGGATTTGTCCCTGATGCAATCGTCATAACCCAGGTTAGAAATCAAGGCATAACCTACATTTCAGTTTCGGTAACGCGCAAAGTGGTGATTCCACTATTAGATCGAGAAATTTTAATGACTGGCCGGGCTCGTGCAATAGATGAGGCTTCCTTATGAGGCGAACTAAATCTGATGAAGGAAATGTGATTGTGGAATTCATTGGAATCACAGTTGCGCTACTAGTACCACTTTCGATCATTGCGAGCTCAAGTATCATCGTTGCCAACACCTATCTGTCAACAGATATATCAGCACGCACTGCCGCACGAGCATTTGTGGTTTCCAGTACCGATTCAATTGGGAGTCGAGCCGCACACTCTGCCGCTGGACTTGTTGCACAAGACTTCGATGAGCTCAATCGTTCAATCACTATGAAGATTACTTGTACTAAAAACCCATGCCTATCACCTGGTGGTTATGTGACAGTAAAGGTTAGTAAAGAAGTAAGACTCAATCTTCCCAGAGCCTTAGGAGCGCGCAGCCTAGTAGTCACATCTCAGCACACTTCTGTAGTCGACGAACTTCGAGTCCAATGAGAATCACAAAGTCAGTCTCTCGTGATGAAGGATCAATTCTGTTGTTTGGAATTGGATTGTCAGTTGCAGGTTTGATGATTGCTACTGTTTCTATCAATGTGGCTTCGCTTTGGGTTACCAGAAATGCTCTAGATGGCATTGCAGATGGCGCAGCACTTTCAGCCGCACAGGCAGTCAATGCTGATGCCGTTTATCGTGATGGATTGAGTTCAAATTTGAATCTCAACGAGAATCTCGCACGCGCCAAAGTAAACCAATACTTAGAAGCTGCAGATATCGATTCGCAGGTGAAAGAGTTTTCCGTTAGATCGGTTGTTGTTTCGGGTACCACTGTAACTGTCACAGTTCAGGCAAGCCCTAGAACGGCATTCGGCTACCTTATGCCTGTCTCTAGTCCAGTTGTGGTCAGCGCAGCCAAGGCAATTAATAAAGTTAGGTAACTTCAAGGTAACCTTATGAACTATGGCTACCGGAGACTTTGCTGTTGATATAGCAACTATCAACTCGACGCTTTCCAGTATCGAAAAAGTTCTTCGAATCGATGACATGCAGGCTCAAGTAGCAGAGCTGGAGATCTTGGCCTCAGCGCCAGATCTCTGGGATGACCAAGCTAACGCCCAACGAGTAACTGGAAAGCTTTCGGTACTGCAGGCTGACATCGGGCGAATCAAGAATTTGCGTTCTCGCGTCGATGACGTTCAGGTTCTGCGGGAAATGGGTGAAGCAGAGGGTGATCAAGGAATCCTTGAAGAGGCCGCTGCCGAACTAATCGCACTTGAAAAATCAATTGGTGAACTTGAAGTTCGAACTCTGCTTTCTGGTGAGTATGACCACCGTGAAGCATTAAGATCGGAA
>JBIIAS010000112.1:0-4184 GCA_044239795.1 Candidatus Nanopelagicales bacterium
CTAGCCCAACTACTGAAGTTTTACTCGAAGAGTCAATCATTGGCTGGAAAGAGTACGAACTTGAGTTAATGCGTGACAACAAAGACAACGTTGTCGTTGTGTGTTCCATTGAAAACGTAGACCCAATGGGTGTTCACACGGGTGACTCGATCACAGTTGCGCCATCAATGACTTTGACCGATCGTGAGTTCCAAAAGCTTCGCGACCTTGGTATTGCAATTATTCGTGCCGTAGGTGTTGATACTGGTGGCTGTAACATTCAGTTCGCAGTTAACCCTGAAAATGGCCGCATCATTGTTATTGAGATGAACCCAAGAGTTTCCCGATCATCTGCGCTAGCAAGTAAGGCAACCGGTTTCCCAATTGCAAAGATTGCCGCTCGGTTAGCAATTGGCTACACATTGGATGAAATTCCAAATGACATCACTAAGGAAACTCCAGCTTCATTTGAGCCAACTCTGGATTATGTAGTTGTAAAGATTCCACGTTTTGCATTTGAAAAGTTCCCAAATGCTGATCAGACGTTAACTACAACCATGAAGTCAGTTGGTGAAGCAATGGCGATTGGCCGTAACTTCACTGAAGCACTTCATAAAGCGCTTCGCTCGATTGAACGTAAAGAAAACCTTTTCGTCTGGTCCCAAGATCCAAAGTCAATCGACATTCCTGATTTACTTACCAAGATGAAAATCCCAACGGATGGCCGTTTGAATCAAGTGCAGTTAGCACTTTGGGCTGGCGCATCTGTGGAGCAAGTATTTGAAGCCACAAAGATTGACCCTTGGTTCTTGGACCAAATCGTTTTGCTTTGCGAAGTTGCGCGAGAACTAAAGGCCGCATCTGCGCTTGATCGCCACACCATTGTTGCGGCTAAGCGTCACGGTTTCTCTGATGCGCAAATTGGGTTGATCCGCGGAATTTCTGAAGCTGAAGTTCGCGGCATCCGCCACACACTAGATGTTCGCCCGGTTTACAAGACGGTGGATACTTGCGCAGCTGAGTTTGCAGCGCTTACTCCGTATCACTATTCGACTTACGACCAAGAAACTGAAGTCGCGCCGCGCGCTAATCCGGCAGTGATCATTCTTGGCTCTGGTCCAAACCGAATCGGCCAAGGAATTGAGTTCGACTATTCCTGTGTGCATGCCTCGCTTACTTTGCGCGAAAAAGGTTTAGACACCATCATGATCAACTGCAATCCTGAGACAGTTTCTACCGATTACGACACATCAAGTCGCCTCTACTTCGAGCCGCTAACCCTGGAAGATGTACTTGAAGTTATCCACGCCGAAACTTTGGCCGGACCTGTGCTTGGTGTAATCACTCAGCTTGGTGGCCAAACTCCACTTGGTTTAGCGCAAGGTCTTAAAGATGCGGGCGTGACTCTGTTGGGAACTGCGCCAGAAGCGATTCACTTAGCTGAAGAGCGCGGTGCATTTGGCGAAGTTCTGGAAAAGGCTGGATTGCCATCACCAGAACATGGCATGGCTACTTCATTTGATGACGCACGCGAGATTGCAAATCGAATTGGCTATCCAGTTCTAGTTCGCCCATCCTTTGTGCTCGGTGGTCGTGGCATGGAAATTGTCTACGACGAAACAATGTTGCATGACTATCTAACTCGGGCTGCTCAAGTTAATCCTGAACATCCAGTACTCGTGGATCGCTTCCTAGATGATGCAATTGAGATTGACGTTGACGCACTTTATGACGGTGTTGAGCTTTATCTCGGTGGCGTAATGGAGCATATTGAAGAAGCAGGCATTCATTCAGGTGACTCGGCTTGTTCACTTCCGCCTTACACATTGGGCGCGGCTGAAATAGAACGGATTCGCACTTCCACACTTGGTATTGCAAAGGGCGTTGGCGTTCGCGGATTACTGAACGTGCAGTACGCACTTGCTAATGGAATTTTGTACGTCCTAGAAGCCAACCCACGTGCCTCCCGAACGGTTCCATTCGTTTCAAAGGCCACTGGCATATCGTTGGCTAAGGCTGCAGCCCGAATTGCAGTAGGGGATTCCATCGCAACCCTTCGCAAAGAAGGTTTCTTACGTCCAGTTGGTGATGGTGGCGATGCGCCCGTTGGCAGCGCAGTCAGCGTCAAGGAAGCCGTACTGCCATTTGCCAGATTTATGGGCGTAGACACAGTGCTTGGTCCCGAAATGAAATCAACTGGCGAAGTAATGGGAATTGATGTGGACTTCGGTACGGCCTTTGCTAAGTCACAACTTGCGGCTTACCGCGATGGCTTGCCACAAAGTGGTTCGGTTTTTGTCTCCGTTGCTGATCGCGACAAGGAACAGGCCGTGGCTCCCGTTCGTAAGCTAGTTGAAATGGGCTTCACGATCATGGCAACTGATGGCACCGCAGCATTCTTGAAGCAACATGGCATCGAAAGTACTTTGGTTGCAAAGCAACACATTGGTGCAAGTGATGGCAAGAAAACCACGGTTGAGGCAATTATGGATGGCGACATCGATCTAGTTGTGAACACGCCATACGGAACTGGTGCCCGACGTGATGGTTATGAAATCCGCATGGCAACGGTCCTTGCTAACACTGCATCGATCACCACAGTTCAAGGCTTAGCCGCAGCAGTTGAAGGAATTGCATCCTTGCAAGCTGGCCCAATGAAGGTTAAGTCGATTCAGGAACATGTGGCCGAGCTCAATGAATTGTTGGCGAAGCAATCATGAGCGCCAAACAAATGCAATGCACTATCCGATCCATTTCGCCAGTAGGTAACTACTTACATTTGATTTTGGAAGCCCCGGAAATTGATGAAGTTGCACCTGGGCATTTTGCTGCAGTGGCTGTTGGTGGAATCGGTGGGGGAATGTTGCTGCGTCGAGCATTCTCAATTCACAAGTCCACACCTGGTCAAACTCTAGAAATCATTTTCGCGGCCCATGGTCAAGGCACGCAATGGCTAGCAACGCAAAGTGCTGGTGACGTCATTGACGTAATCGCACCACTTGGTAAGCCATTCGTGTTGCCTCGCCAACCGATCTCCTGCGTAATTGTTGCTGGTGGTTACGGCGCAGCTCCAATGGAATTATTGGCACGAGAACTTCGTGGCCGTGGTTGTCGAGTTGATGTTGTGCTGGGCGCAGCTACTCAGGAAAAGCTATTTGGCGTTTTAGATCTAAAGGGTGTGGCTGATTCAGTCATTGTCACAACCGATGATGGAACTTCAGGAGTTCGCGGCCGAGTGACTGATGTGTTGGCTGATGTGATCACAAAGAACAAGTCACAAGCGGTCTATGCCTGCGGTCCAATGCCGATGTTGCAAGCCGTTGCAAAGGTATCTCAGGACAACGGGGCCTTTAGTCAATGCGCAGTCGAAGAATCTATGGCATGTGGCATCGGAGTATGCATGACTTGTGTACTTCCAGTGATTGGCGATGATGGCGTAACTCGGATGTCACGCTCTTGCGTTGATGGCCCTGTATTCCGCGGCGATCGAGTTCGATGGGATGACGTGCATACTGTGCCAAGTGATGTGTTTGGCGCGCCACGTCCAGGTGGTCACTAATGGCAAGTTATCTACCGAAGGTAGTAATCAATGAGTACTGATTTAACTACCAGCCTTGGTTCACTACAGCTTTCTGCTCCAACTTTGACGGCTTCAGGTTGCGCAGCTGCCGGTAAAGAACTTGCGCAATTTGGTGATGTCTCAACTCTTGGCGCAGTGGTAACTAAGAGCATCATGATGGCTCCGCGTTCTGGTCGGGCTACGCCACGAATGGCTGAAACTCCAAGCGGCATGCTCAACTCCATTGGTTTGCAAGGCCCAGGCATTAAATCCTTTTTGGAAAATGATTTAGCCTGGCTTCGCGCCAACAACGTGACAACTATCGTTTCGATTGCTGGCAACAATGTAGATGAATTTGGTGAGCTCGCTCGAATTCTTGCCAAAGTTGAAGGCGTTGATGGACTAGAAGTAAACATCTCTTGCCCAAACGTTGAATCCCGTGGCCAAGTGTTTGCGTGTAATCCAGTCTCAGCAGCGCAAGTAATCGAAACGGTTCGATCGGTTTGGCATTCTGATGCACCGGTTTTGGCAAAGCTTTCTCCAGACGTAACAGACATTGTGGAAATTGCTCATAGCGTTGTTGAAGCTGGAGTTGACGGCGTATCAATGATCAATACCTTGCTTGGCATGGTCATTGATGTTGATC
>JBIIAS010000174.1:0-4159 GCA_044239795.1 Candidatus Nanopelagicales bacterium
TATCAACAATCAAATATTCAACAACTAACTCTTGTCCCTCTTTGAGAACTGTGCGAAATGCCTTTTTCTGACCTGACTCCATAAAGGAAGCTTGGACAGCAAATGAGATTGTGCCATCGACCAGCAAAGGTCCAGCACCTGGAGTCGTATCACTTTCAAGCAAAATCACAGGTGTGTGAGCAGATGCAGGTGGTGGTAGTTGAGGTATGACTATAGAGATTCCTACGAGTAAAGCAATAACTAGTTTTCTCATTGGCTCTCAACAAAAGGCTTAACAAGCTTTGCATGCTCCATGTCTAGAACTTACTGGATTTATGCAAATCTAGAGGTAAATCTCTGGCGCGCTCGAAGGGATTCGAACCCCTAACCTTTTGATCCGTAGTTTCGCTGATACTTCAGTAATCTTTTTGCCTTACATTAATTCCTAAACATCAACCAAAGAAAAACTTAAAGAATTGAGATCTAGCGCGCACCTTCAGTCTTAAGTAATTTTTCTAAATTACTTCGGCTTACTTCAATAGCAGCCTCACGCGGAGTAACTTTAAGAGCTTTTGCAGAATTCAGGATTTCTAGCGTAAGTTCATCGAGCCGCGCACGAATCTTTTGCTCTGATTGCTCCCAGGTTCCATCAATATCCCCAAACAAAAGTAGCCACCACCAAGCATTGGTTGCTGAGTTAGCAAGGAAATCTGGAATGACGGTGATGCCTCGAGCTGCCAGCAATGCTTCTGCCTCTTGCGTTATCGGCAAGTTAGAAGCTTCAACAATTAGTTGGGCGACTACGTCTTTTTGATTTTCTACTGTTATGCATGAGGAGACAGCAGCCGGGATTAAAAGTTCGCAATCAATTGAAAGCCAGCCCGATCCATCTTGAGTTTGCGCTCCGCTTGGAAGATTGTTGCGATCAATTCGACCAAAATGATCTCGATGAGCGAGTAATTGCTCAATGTCGAGTCCTTCCGCATTAGTAACTATGCCGTCAGAATCGACAATCCCAACGATTCGGACGCCAGCCATTGCAAGAAATAGGCAACTCGCTCCGCCCATTGATCCAAAACCTTGAACAACAGCTTTTATGTCGGATGGGTTTTGGCCACGAAATCTAATCGCTGTCAGTGCCGCTTGTGCAACACCTAATCCACCTACTAATTCATCTTGTGAAATACCAAAAGCTGAAGTTGAAAAACCGAGCTTAAGACGTGCCTCGGACTCAACTGGATCCTTAACAAGGGGCTTTACTGAATCGATACAGGACCCAAGATTTCGACGCGTAAATATTTCATCGATATCTGTTTGCCGAACACCGAGATCTTCTCCGGTTGCCCAAAGCTCTGAAATGATTGGGTTTAGATCAACTAAAAATCTTTCAAGCACTTTAAGGGCATCTGGGTGATGGGGATCAAAGTCAATCCCACCTTTTCCGCCACCTACAGAAACGTAGCGCTGGCCTTCCTTTAGGTGCAAGGCCTCTTTTTTTGTCATTGCCTTTGCAAGTCCACGAACCTCGTCGAGTGTGCAACCAGCGCGCATTCTTAGGCCTCCACTTGAGACACCTTGCACTAAGCGATCAATGACTACGAAGCCGCGGGCATCTGACTCGGAGTCATGCCATGTGATTTCAAGAAATGATGGACGATCGAGAATATCTACAGAAGACAAGACAGCTCCTTGTTTTATTGAATGACGGTTCAGTAAGATTTTCTAGGAAACGCTCCTAGGTGTCAAGCATCATTCTGAAAATCTCATCCAAACTAGAGCTTTTTTTGCGTAAATTCATTTGAGACAAATTCTTCAATCCAGGTGTTTGCTTCGAGTTTAGTGAACTCCTGCGGCCCCGTTAATTCCGCTACGGATAGGCCATCGGTAAAAATTGTAAATCGTGTTGCGGTTTGATCAACGCTGTATTTTGGTGACCAGCCATTGTCAACTGCTTCTTTGATCGCGAGCCGGAGCAATTGCTTCCAGCTTTCATGGATTTCAGCGAGTGCTTCTGTGATTTTAGGATTCCAACGTCCCGCCGACCAGCCATCAATCCAAAGAAGCCAGCTACGTGATTGCTCGCTGGGTGCATACCAATTCAATATCGAAATAATCCGCTGAATCGGATCGATTTCCTCTGCAGCAATTACTGCTGCTTTTTCTAAGTCATTCGCTGCAGCAAACCTAAATGCGGTTGCGAGCAACTCGTCCTTGGTTCTGAAATGGTAAATTACCAACCCAGAACTCACACCCAAGGTCTCCGCGACATCCGAAATTCGAATAGTTCGTAGGCCCTTTTCATAGACCAATTCCATTGTTGCGCGCAAAATTTCGTCTTGCCTTATCGAGGCCGACACTCTACTTCTCTTATTTTGCATAGGTGACTACTTTTTGTTGACAATAAGCAACTAAATTATCAATTTTTCGTTGACATAGGGGGATAAGACTGTAACACTTGAATTTATTGTCACTGACTGACCGGTCAGTTACCAAACTTGAAGGGAACGGGGAACCATGCAAAGACGCTCAGCAACTTTTGTTTTCGCTGCAGTAACAGCCGCAATGCTAACTCTGTCTGCTTGTGGATCTAATGAAGCCACATCTACTGATAGTCAAGAGCCAACTTCTCCGGCTGCTGCCACTTACGGTGACTGTGTTGTCACTGGCGAAGCTGGATCAATCACACTAACTCCAGTCACACCTGGTGTTCTTACCGTTGCGACAAGCCTGCCTTCGCCAGGATGGTGGCAGGGTGAATCACCTGAAGCAATCGATGGTGGTTATGAATACTGCATGGCAGCCAACATCGCTCACCGCGCTGGCCTTGACAAAGTTGTAGTTCAGAATGTTTCATTTGATGGTTTAGTTGCTGGTGCAACTACAGACTACGATTTAGCGCTTGCTCAGGTATCAATTACTGAAGAGCGCAAAGCAGTTGTTGATTTCTCAGAGCCTTACTACCGCTCAATGATGGGTGTGCTCGCTCTTTCAGATTCCGACATCACTGCCGAAAACATCACAAGTAAGCAACTTGGTGTTGCTGTAGCAACTACAGCTAACAGCTTTGCTGAAAACACCTTGAAGCCAACAACTCCAGTTAGAGTTTTTGACTCAACAGAAGTTTTGATTCCTTCAGTACAAGCTGGACAGATTGATGCCGCACTTCAAGATACGGCTATCTTGCTGGGCTTTGCGCAACAATCCGGCGGAAAGTTAATCGTTATTGGTCAATACGACACTGGCGAGAGCTACGGTGCGATCTATCCAAAGGGTTCAGCAAATGCCTCCCTTATGAATAAGGCGATCCTAGAAATGCAGTCTGATGGTACTTTCGCCGCTCTTACAAAAGACTGGCTAACACCTGCTCTGGGTGGAAATCCTGACGACGTTCCTGTATTCAAGTAGAAATGTCAGATAGTAATGTAACCACTCCCGCCGCGGCCGCGGCGGGAGTGGTGCCTACACCTCCGGCAAAAATTTCCGGTCTGGTACTTATAGCTCTTTTAGGCTGGGTGACTTCCGCCTCTTTATTTTGGAATGGCCTAGTTAATGTTGCCGCTCTTGTTAACCCGCAAGCTAGTGCCCTAGGCAACTTATTATTTGTCTCTCTTGCTGCCCTAGCTTTGCTTCCGGGAATTCCTTTATATAAAGCGTCGATTGGAATCCGTAAGCGGGCTAGAGCAGTTGCTCAAGGTGACTCATCTGAAGCTCGGCACGTAGCGTCCGTCTCCAGAGAGCACGCACTAGTCACGTTGGGTTTCTCGGCTGGAATTCTTATCACTGGCGGATTGCTCTGGTTTGTAACAACAAGCGAAGCAACAATCGCTACAACATTTTTAAATCCTGAATTTATTAAAGACTCTTGGAGTGGAATTCTTTCAGCGTTTGTAATCAATGTTCAGGTCGCAATTGGGGCTGAGGTTATCGTTCTTGTGTTTGGCCTCGTCATTGCAATCATGCGCATGTTGCCAGGCCGCGCCGGACGCCCTCTCAGGTGGATGGCAACAATTTATGTCGATGTCTTCCGAGCAATTCCATCCATCATTGTCATTTACTTGGTGGGCTTTGGCCTAGCGCTTGCACAAGTCCCATTCTTCAAAGATCTATCACCGGTAGTTCTTGCGATTCTGGCTCTTTCTCTTACCTACACAGGTTATGTGGCAGAAGTTTATAGAGCCGG
>JBIIAS010000113.1:0-4120 GCA_044239795.1 Candidatus Nanopelagicales bacterium
GGCTAATGGGAACTGCAACATGTTTTGTAATTGCAGCATTCTTCAAGGCGTCAGAAGTAGCGCATTTTGCATTAATCTTCGCTGGCATCATGATGGCTTCGCCAACTGTTGCAATGACAAAAGGTCTGGCAAGAAACTTTGTCCACTTGGGAAACATTGGATTCGCGCTTTCAACTAGGCAAGCCGCTGTTCCAGTCGGTGGAGTTATTGGTGGCATTGTCTTAACTGGAATTGCAGTTTCCTATGGTTTGAGTGCTGCGCTCTATGCTCTTGCCGGATTAATCATTCTCAGTGGACTCTTTGTAATCTTCGCTCCAGTTGGAGTTCCCGAACCACCACGGCTAAAGGCGGAGAATTTGCCTTCCGTTAATTGGCGCAGACTTTCTCCCATATTGATTGCTGCTGCATTTTTTTGTCTAACGCAGTTGGGAATTGTTGCGCTTCTTACTTTGTACTTAAGTAGCAGCAGAGGGTGGACTCCAACTCACGCTGGACAGCTCTATGCCTTGATGATGGCATTTGTTATCCCGTTGCGAATCCGACTCGGTGTAATTAGTGACCGCCATCCAACTCAGCGAGTCAAGTTTCAAATTGTAATTGCCCTACTCGGAGCAACTTTGCTATTACTTTGCGCAGCACTTGAGCAGTATGCGATTGTTGTGCCACTGCTTTTCTTGGCGGGAATCACGGCAATGGGTTGGAACGGTTTATTGTTTACAACTGCAGTTATGGCAGTGCCAGCGGAGCGTGTTGGTTTCACCCAAGGGGTTTTGCATAGCTTTATATTTGCCGCTGGCGGTCTTTCGCCGATCATTATGTCCCAAATAGTTGAATCTTTCAGTTGGCAGGCTGCCTGGACTGTTATGGCGATATGCTCAGTTATGGCGGCGGTTTCATTAAAGATGTTTGACCCCTCACCAGCCCAGGCAAAGGAAACAGCATGAGTAAGCAACGCGTTGATACCGATCTTTTAGATGAGATTCAGCGACGAGTTTTGTGGCTTGCTGTCCGAATGGTTGACTTTGCAAACCGTGAGCGCGAACTCAAGGATGACGTCAAAGTTGGTGGCCATCAGGCTTCAAGTGCATCCCTTACTTCAATCATGACCGCCCTGTATTTCGATCACCTAGATGGGCCAGATCGAGTAAGTGTTAAGCCACATGCATCCCCAGTTTTTCATGCAATTCAGTACTTGCTTGGAAATCTAGATGAAAGCTACTTGAAGCGCTTACGCGAATTTGGTGGGCTGCAGTCTTATCCATCCCGAACCAAAGATCCTGACGCACCAGACTTTTCAACTGGATCAGTTGGCCTCGGCGCTGCCGCTCCACTTTTCGCAGCAGCAACCAGGCGCTACGTTGATTCGCACTTTGGCGAACGACCACATTCGAGATTCATTGCTTTGATCGGTGATGCGGAACTTGATGAAGGCAACGTCTGGGAAGCAGTAGCCGATCCAGCCACAACGGAATTAGGTAACGTGATGTGGGTTGTTGACTTTAATCGACAATCACTAGACCGCGTTATTCCTGGCATTCGAATCATGCAGTGGCGCGCTCAATTTGAAGCAGCTGGCTGGCATGTGATTGAAGTTAAGTATGGAAAGAAATTGCAAGCTAAGTTCGCGCAACCATATGGCAAGGATCTTGAAGCCTGGATTGATGCAATGGCCAACGAGCAGTACCAATCACTATTTGGATTCAGGGGTCAGGAACTGCGCACTAGATTCTTAGAAGGTGCTCCAGCGGAAGTTGGGCTTTCAGTTGCTGAACTAAATGATGAAGATCTTTACGACTTGGTAACTGATCTAGGTGGACACAACCTGGACAGTCTTCGTGATGCATTTGCAGTTTGCGACAGCGTTACGGATCGACCAAGTGTGGTTTTTGCATACACAATCAAGGGTTGGGGACTGCCGATGGCAGGTAACCCAAGAAATCACTCCGCTTTGCTAAGTGGCGAGCAGATTGATAACTTCCGTGGCGAACTTGGACTTACCAAAGAAAATGAATGGTCAGATTTTGAACCACAAAGTCCAGCTGGTGTGCTCGCAGCCCAACGCCGACATGATTTGCATCGCCCGCCAACTTCAAAAGGTATAGAGCTAAACATACCTGCGCCAGAAGTTGCAACGGGAACCAAGCCCTTAAGTACACAAGAAGCTTTTGGTCGGGTATTAGTGGACCTTTCCAGAATCGAAGAAATCAATAAGTACATGGTGACTACTGCGCCGGACGTAGCAACTTCTACTAACTTGGCTGGATTCATCAATCGCAATGGCATTTATTCACCTGACGAGCGTCGAGCTTGGAATGAAGACCCAATGCTCAAGTGGGCAGAAGGCCCAACCGGACAACACATTGAGCTTGGTATTAGCGAAATGAACTTGTTCCTTTTGCTAGGCCAGCTTGGCCTATCTTGGGACCTTTCAGACCAACCTCTGATTCCAATCGGAACCGTTTACGATCCGTTTGTTTGCCGCGGTCTTGATGCCTTTATTTATGGCACATATTCAGACGCCAGATTTATCATTGCCGGCACACCAAGTGGCGTGACTTTGGCACCTGAAGGTGGCGCACATCAGTCAACAATTACCGCTTCAATCGGTATGGAATTACCTGGCGTTACATTTATCGAACCAACCTACGGAACAGCGCTTAGTTGGATGCTTGCTGATGCAATCTCTCGGGTAGCTGCAGGTCCGTCAGAACATAAAACCGCCGCTCCTTACGACGACGGCGCGTTCTACTTCCGACTGACTACTCGACCACTGGATCAAGCTCCGTTCGAAGCTGCCCGCAAACGCATTGGTGATGCTGTGCTTAAGCGCCAAGTCCTAAGTGGCGGCTACCGACTATTTGATGCCTTCGAACAGTTCCCAGAATTGCGGGGAGCAGTTGATGCTGAGCGAGTACCAATGGTTCACCTGATCGCATCCGGCGCAGTTATGCCAGAAGTTTTGGCAGCCGCTCAAGAGCTATGCAGCGAAGGAGTTGCTGCTCATGTAATTGACGTGACAAGCGCGGATCGTTGGTACGGATCGTGGCAACGTACTTTGCGTCAAGCGGTTCGCACTGCTTCTGCACCAAGTCTGCCTGGTCCACTTTGGTCAGTAATCGGAGATCGGGCTCCAATCGTGACGATCCAAGATGCATCCAGCCATGCCATGGCTTGGATGGGCTCTGCTGTCGGTGTTCCTTGCGTCTCACTAGGTGTCGATTCATTTGGACAGTCTGGAACTATTAAGGATTTGTATAACATCAACGACCTATCATCTGGTGCGATAGTTAATGCAGCTCTTGCTTCGCTAGCTCTCGATAATCGATGACAAATCTGACAACACCGACTAAGTCAAACACTGCGTTATTCATAACAGTCTCAGTGCTCTTTGGTGGCAACTACATGTGGGCACATTTTGCCCTTCAGTCATTTTCGGCTCTTGAAGTTGCCTGGGGGCGCACAGTTCTGGCTGCAGCGACGTTAGCAATAGTTCTGCTGGTAACGAAGGATCATTATCCGCGCGGTAAAGAAATTTGGATCAAGCTGAACATTGCGGCCTTACTGTTCAACACCGTTTCCTTCGTTGGCATGGCAACTGCGGTAAGTAGAATCACCACAGTTCAAGTGAGTATTTGGAATGCACTCGTTCCGTTGGTGACTCTTGGTTTTGTGCTGGTGTTTATCCCAGAAGAAAACCCAACTTGGCGTCGCGTAACAGGTTTGAGTATGGGTTTCCTAGGGGCCTTGTTCATTGCTCACCCCTGGACCGGCCTTGGTGATTTTGATGCAATAGGCACTGGTGCAATCATGGTCGGAACCACTAGCTATGCGGCTGGCTTGGTTTATGCCAGGCGGAACTTTGCCAATGTTAAAAACACCCCAACATCAATTGCAGCTGGTCAAATGCTGTGTGCTGCCATACATTTCACACTAATCTTGCCGTGGTTTGTAACCTTCACAACAGATGTATCAACAATTTCATTGATTTCATTTTTGATTCTGGGCATCGTTGGCACAGGCATCACCTACATCATGATCCAGACTTTGATTAAGCAATCAGGTGCTGGAGTGGCAAGCGATACCACTTACGTGATTCTGTTTGTAGCCATCATGCTAGGCA
>JBIIAS010000114.1:0-4099 GCA_044239795.1 Candidatus Nanopelagicales bacterium
GTCCTTCGCCAACTCCGGAAATTTCAGAAACCTTCTTGGCAAGCGAATTCGCTACTGCTTTAGCAATTAGTGTCTTGCCACATCCTGGCGGGCCGTACAACAAGATTCCCTTTGGCGGCTTTAACTCATATTCTTTAAAAAGTTCTGGGTGCAAGAACGGCAATTCAACTGCATCCTTGATCGTGTTGATTTGATCGCCGAGTCCGCCAATGTCTTCATAGTTAATGTCGGGAACTTCTTCAAGAACTAAATCTTCTACTTCTGACTTTGCGATTCGCTCAAATGCATAACCAGCTTTCATGTCAGCAAGCAAACTGTCACCAGATCGCAATGGCACATCTCGCAACGGTGCTGCTAAGTGAATAACTCGCTCTTCGTCGCTTCGGCCGGTAACAATTGCGCGAGTTCCATCTTCAAGAACTTCTTGGAAGATTACGATCTCACCTTGATCGTCGAAAGTGCCAGCGACAACTACATTCATGGACTCGTTGAGAATAACTTCTTGGCCTGGACGCAACATCTCGCGATCAACTTCTGGTGCCATAGCGACCCGCATCTTGCGACCGTTGATAGTTACATCAACTAGTTCGTCGGCAGCTGGACCTAGATAGATTGCATAGCCATTAGGCGGAGCGCTCAGGCGATCTACTTCTTCCTTGAGTCCAATGATCTGTTCCCTTGCTTCGCGAAGCGTCGCAGTTAGTTTTGCGTTGGATTCAGATAAGTCGTCAATTCGAGTGTTTAATGAACGCAACTGATCGGCGCTTGTTGACTCAGTCATCTGTTGCCTCCTCGCCCAAATCCACGCTTACCTCTACTTCAGCAACAGTATCTAATCCGCCTTTCGTTGGGCGAATTCTTCGAGCTGGAAGTATGACTCCAGGCGCCAGTTTCCTAGCGGTAACCAAGAAACCGGTGTGACCTTGCATTCGGTGGTTAGGACGTACGGCTAGGCCTTCAAGGTGCCAAGGTCGCGCAATCAACTCTTGACCTTCTGGATTGGTCCAACGCTTGTCTAAGCGCAGATCTTCCACGAATCTGGACATTTGGGTAGTTGTGGCAACGTAGGCGATCACTACACCGCCAGGTCGAAGCACATGAGCTATCGAATCAATGCACTCCCAAGGTGCCAACATATCCAGCACTACCCGATCAACACTCGCCTCAGGCAGTGCTGTTACTTCCTCTTGCAAGTCCCCTAATGTCACTTGCCAGTTGCTTGGCTCGGCACCAAAGAAATTAGTTACGTTCTTTTTGGCAATCTTTGCGAAATCTTCCCGTCGTTCGAAACTGTATAAGTAGCCTTTGTCACCTATTGCGCGTAATAGTGAACATGACAAAGCCCCGGAGCCAACGCCAGCCTCAACAACGACACATCCTGGATGAATGTCAGCGAGCCCAACTATGGCGGCGGCATCCTTGGGGTAAACCACAGCAGCTCCGCGAGGCATGCTCAGAACGAAATCAAGTAACAACGGGCGTAAGGCTAGGTAAACCATGTTTCCAGTGGAAGTGACTGTGGAACCCTCGCTTAGCCCAATAAGGTCATCATGTTTAACGGCACCATGATTGGTATGAAACTCTCGGCCAGTTTCCAAAACGATGGTGTGCTTTCGAGCCTTAGTGTCCGTCAATTGAACCCGGTCACCCACTGCAAACTCAGCGGCTTTGGCAGTGCTAACAACCGTTACGGATTCCATTGCCCTATTGTCCCAGTCTTTTGCAATCTCGCTGAACCGGTGTCCGAATGAGGACCTAAACTGGAGGCAATCTGCAGAAATGGGGTGTTGTGCTTGGAGCAGGATCAAACGTTCCCGCGTAACACAACGATCATCATCGCTGCCTTCGGTGGCTGGAATGATTGGAATGATGCTGGCCAATCAGCAACAGATGCAATAGAGCACCTACTCCATGTTTGGCAGTCTGCGGAAGTAATTGATTTGCCTTGCGATGAGTTCTACGACTATCAATTCAATCGACCCGAAGTAAGCATCGGTCTTGATGGCGATCGTGAAGTGGCTTGGCCAGGCACCACAATCTTTAAGGCAGCTACTGACACCCTTCCCGATACCAAGATATTCCTTGTGCATGGTGTTGAACCAAGTATGCGCTGGAAGCAGTTTTGTGCCGAAATCTTAAATCACATTGAGTTGGGCGAACGCAATGTATTGATCACACTAGGTGCTTTGCTCGCAGATGTAGCTCACACCAGACCAATTCCAGTAAGCGGCACAACATCAAACAAAAAGCTGCAAGAGATTTCAGGATTCGAATCATCAAAGTATGAAGGCCCAACTGGAATCCTTGGTATTTTGCAATCAGAATTTGAAGTTCAAGGCATTCCTTCAGTTGCTTTGTGGGCTGCTCTTCCGCACTACGTCGCTTCCCCACCTTGCCCTAAGGCGACTTTGGCGTTAATTCGCGGACTTGAAGATTTGTTGGACACTGCAATTCCTGTCGTCGAGTTAGTTGAGGAAGCCAGAGCCTGGCAACTCGGCGTCGAGGAACTGTCTACAGATGACGAAGAAATATCCGATTATGTTCGAGCGCTCGAAGAGACCCAGGACACCGCAGAACTTCCGGAGGCTACTGGCGAAGCGATTGCTCGAGAGTTTGAACGTTATTTGAGGCGTCGTGAGAACTAATCTCCAATCTGGTCACTAGAAGTCTCGACAGCCACTTGACTCATAGACTTAGACCATGCAGCCATGGCGTGAAGTTAACGTTCCGGTGCTGAACTTATCCGCGAATGCTTTCCAGGTTTATGACTCACGAACCCAAGAGTTAAAAGTTGCCTGCGAATCAGATGAAGCATTGCTCTACGTCTGCGGAATCACGCCTTACGATGCAACTCACATGGGACATGCTGCAACTTATGTTGCCTTTGATACCTTGCATCGCTTCTGGCTGGCAACTGGAACCAAGGTTCAATACACCCAGAACATCACTGACATTGATGATCCGCTGCTGGAGCGAGCCAAGCTAACCGGACGTGACTGGCAGGACATTGCAGTCGAACAAATCGATCTGTTTAAGTCAGACATGGAAGCGCTGCGAGTAATTCCTCCCCAGAACTATGTGGGTGTAGTTGAAGCAATCGAAATGATTGAACAAAGCGTGGTAAGACTCAAAGACCTGGGCGTTGCATACCAAGTTGAAAATGACTGGTACTTCGATATGTCACACACTGAGCTTTTAGGAAAGATAAGCCATCTATCAACTCCAGAGATGCTTGAAACATTCTCACAGCGTGGTGGCGATCCAGATCGTCCAGGTAAGCGAAACCCATTTGACGCTTTGCTGTGGCGTGGTAAATCTGGCGACGATCCGGATTGGCCATCAGAACTTGGGTCCGGCCGACCAGGTTGGCATATTGAGTGCTCTGCTATTGCAACTCATTACTTAGGAAATCAAATCACGGTGCAAGGTGGTGGGAGCGATCTTAAGTTCCCACATCACGAGATGAGCGCAGCTCATGCTGAGTCTTTGACGGGCGTTAATCCATTCGCACAGACTTTCATGCACGCCGGAATGGTTTCCCTCGACGGCGAAAAGATGAGCAAGTCTCTAGGCAACCTAGTTTTTGTTTCGAAACTGAGAATGCAAGGTGTCGACCCAATGGCTATTCGACTTGTGTTGCTCTCACATCACTATCGAAGTGACTGGGAATGGTTTGATTCCGAACTTTCCGTTGCGCAAACCAGATTAGCTACTTGGCGCGAAGCATTCGGCAAATCATTAGGTGCTAAGAGCCCGATAGCTGAAGTAGTCAACGTCATGAGCAATGACTTAGATACGCCAGCAGTGCTTAAAGCCATAGATACATGGGCTACTGAAACTCTCTTTGGTGCTGCCGTTGATTCAACTGCCGAAGTGGCAGACGCTGTAAACGCAATCCTCGGAATTGTTTAGACAGTTATTTCGACATGAGTAACTTCAAAGTAATTGGCCAGATGGTCAACGCCTCAAACTCAACGCTTGTTGTGGAGTCCGAAGGTGACCGCTTTATCTACAAACCTCGTTCTGGCGAGCGACCACTCTGGGATTTTCCGGATCACACACTTCACCTACGTGAGCGTGCTGCTTTTGTTGCGAGTCA
>JBIIAS010000015.1:0-15468 GCA_044239795.1 Candidatus Nanopelagicales bacterium
TAGACGCTGTAGTAAATCTGTCCAAACGCCGGGGATTTGTTTTCCCAAGTAGCGAAATTTACGGTGGATCTCGATCCGCCTGGGATTACGGTCCACTTGGTGTTGAACTTAAAGAAAACGTTCGTCGACAGTGGTGGAAAGCAGTAGTTCAGTCTCGCGAAGACGTTGTCGGCATTGATTCAGCAGTTATCTTGGCGCCTCAGGTTTGGGCTGCATCAGGTCACTTGGCAACATTCACCGATCCACTTACGGAATGCACTTCATGCCACAAGCGATTCCGCGAAGATCACTTGCTTGAAGAGTTCGAAGAACGCAAAGGCCGCGCACCCGAAGGTGGCTTAGCTGGCGTACCTTGTCCTAATTGTGGAACCAAGGGCGAATTCACTGAACCAAAAATGTTCAATGGCATGCTTTCCACAAATCTTGGTCCAGTAATTGATGAAAATTCACTGCACTACCTTCGCCCAGAAACCGCTCAAGGTATCTTCACAAATTACGCAAACGTCGCTGCCTCTTCGCGCAAGAAGCCACCGTTTGGAATTGGGCAGACTGGAAAGTCTTTCCGCAATGAGATCACGCCAGGAAACTTCATTTTCCGAACTCGTGAATTTGAACAAATGGAAATGGAATTCTTTGTTCCGCCTGGTACTGACGAAGAATGGCATGAGTACTGGCTAGAAGAGCGTTGGAATTGGTATGTAGATCTCGGTCTATCAACAGATAACTTGCGTCGCTTTGAACATCCAAAAGAAAAGCTTTCGCATTACTCAAAGCGCACAACTGACATTGAATATCGTTTCCAATTTGGTGGCAGTGAATTTGCCGAACTTGAAGGTATTGCAAACCGTACTGATTTTGACTTGAAGGCTCACATGGAGGCCTCGGGCAAAGACTTGTCGTTCTTTGATCAAGAATCTGGCGAAAAGTACGTTCCATACGTAATTGAGCCAGCAGCAGGCCTGACTCGTGCAGTCTTGGCGTTCATGCTTGAGGCTTATGACGAAGATGAAGCACCAAACACAAAGGGAGGCGTAGATAAGCGAGTTGTAATGCGTTTTGATAACCGCCTTGCCCCAGTAAAGGCAGCAATCTTGCCGTTATCTCGCAATGCTGATTTGAGTCCAAAAGCCAAGGACTTGGCTACCGAACTTCGCAAAAATTGGAATATCGAATTTGACGATGCTGGCGCAATTGGTCGCCGTTACCGCCGTCAAGATGAAATCGGAACGCCTTATTGCATAACAGTTGACTTCGAAACTCTGGATGACAACGCAGTTACTATTCGCGATCGAGACACAATGGAACAAGAACGCGTTGGACTTGATTCAGTTGTCTCTTGGTTAGGCTCTCGCCTCGTCGGCTGCTGATGTTTGCAGATCTATTAGCCACCGATCCGGTAATCGAACTTGCGCCTATGGCGGGAGTTACGAATCGGGCATTTCGTCGAGTCTGTCGCGAGGCTTCAACGCAGATTCGACAAACCGCGGGCCAAGTTGATGTTGACCACACGGTTTATGTTGCTGAGATGACGACCTCGCAAGCTTTGCTTATGCGCCATCCTGAAACTTTAGATTTAGTGACTTTTGATTCTGATGAAAAAACCAGGAGCGCACAGCTTTATGGTGTTGACCCAGACATTGTTGGTGCTGCCGTAAAGATGCTTGTTGATGAAGACATGGCAGATCATGTCGATTTAAATTTTGGTTGCCCAGTACCGAAAGTAACACGTAAGGGTGGGGGAAGTGCCTTGCCTTGGAAACGTGATTTGTTTTCCAGCATTGTGAATGCGGCAGTAAAGAATGCACAAGGTCGAGTGCCGGTAACGGTAAAGATGCGAGTCGGTATTGATGACGATCACATTACTTATTTAGATGCTGGAAAAATTGCTTCGCAGGCGGGAATAACTTGGGTTGCACTTCATGGCCGAACAGCAGCTCAGTATTACGGCGGCAAAGCAGACTGGACGACAATTGCCAGACTGGTTGAACATATTCCAAACACACCTGTTCTTGGTAACGGTGACATTTGGTCAGCAGCTGATGCTCAGCGAATGCTCGATGAGACCGGAGCTCGGGGAGTGGTCGTTGGACGAGGATGTTTAGGAAGGCCGTGGCTCTTTGGCCAGATTCGTGCTTCTTTTGCCGGAGAATCTGTTCCCGCAGAACCGAATGCTGGAGTTATTGTCGATTTGATGCGTCGCCATGCTGACTTGTTAGTTGAAATGCATGGAGACGAGTTCCGTGGCTGCCAAGAAATGCGTAAGCACATGGCTTGGTATCTAAAGGGGGTTGTCGCTGGCAGTGAAACTCGTGGCGCATTGTCTTTGATTTCAAGCCTGAAAGAATTCGATGATTTGTTGAGCACTATTAATCGAGATCAAATACTTGATGAAGAATTAGCAAAACTTCCACGCGGCAGAACTACGCCAGATCGTCGCGTAAATTTGCCAGATGGCTGGCTTAACTCACAAAGCATGTCGCAAAATGAAGTTGAAACTGTTCGTGAAGCTGAGCTTGCAGTCAGTGGTGGATAAATGTTAGGCAACTATTCGGAATTTGATTCCCAGCGCTGGGTAAATGAACCAAATAAAAGTGTTGAGCGCACCGAGTTCGCTCGTGATCGCGCAAGAGTTATGCATAGTTCTGCACTACGACGCCTTGGCGTAAAGACGCAGGTTATGGAAGCGGGCCAAGAAGATTTTCCTCGCACTCGACTTACTCACTCACTCGAAGTTGCTCAAGTTGGTCGCGAGCTTGGCTCGGCATTGGGATGCGACCCTGACTTAGTTGATACTGCTTGTCTTTCTCATGATCTTGGTCATCCACCATTTGGCCACAACGGCGAAACTGCGCTAAATGAATTAGCGAAAGATATTGGTGGTTTTGAAGGAAACGCTCAATCATTCCGACTACTTACTCGCTTGGAACCAAAAGCCGTTAGTCCAGCAACAGGTCCACGCCCTGGACAAACAATTGGACTGAACTTAACGCGGGCATCGCTAGATGCAGCATCAAAGTATCCGTGGACTAAAAAGCCAGGTGAAGTTAAATTTGGAGTTTACGAAGATGACGCAGATGTGTTTGCGTGGGTGCGAGAAGGTGCAACAGGAACCACTTCATGTTTTGAAGCCCAAGTTATGGATTGGTCTGACGATGTTTCATATTGCGTACATGACATCGAAGATGCCGTATTTGCAGGACACGTCAACATCGACATCTTGAAGTCAAATACTGGTCGCAGCGAAGTGGTTGAAGTTGCCCAAAAATGGTACGGCTCAGACTTTGAAAAAGCAGAACTTGATGCAGCTCTCGTCAGAGTCAGCTCGTTACCAAGTTGGCCAGCCTCATTTGATGGCACCATGCGCTCACTGGGCGAACTAAAGAATCTGACAAGTACGTTGATTGGCAGATTCTGCATCTCAGCTCAGCAGGCAACGCAAGCCGAATATGGCCAGCGTCCGCTAACTCGCTACGACGCCTCTCTAATTGTTCCAGTAGAAGCTAGATATGAAGTAACTGCACTCAAGGCACTGGCGGCAAGGTTTGTAATGAACCGAGCTGGTGCCGATGAACTTTATGCCCGCCAACGTCAGCAAATTCACGATCTTGTTGAATTCCTAGATCAGGACCCGGAAGCCAACCTAGATAGATTCCATACTGATCTTTGGTTAGAAGCACGTTCATCCGACGCCAAATTCCGCGTAGTTATTGACCAGGTCGCAGCACTCACAGACGTCAGCCTTGTGCAGTGGCATCAACGTTGCTGCACGTAACATAGGGGACGTGGCAGGAAAAATTCGCGAAGAGGACGTTACCTCAGTTCGCGAGCGAGCCCGAATTGACGAGATAGTTCGTGAAACTGTCACTCTTAAAGCTGCTGGCGGCGGAAGCTATAAAGGCCTTTGCCCATTCCATGACGAGCGGTCGCCATCGTTCCACGTAACCCCAAGCAAAGGTCTTTATCACTGCTTTTCATGCGGTGAAGGTGGAGACGTAATCACATTTGTTCGCAAAATAGATGCCCTTACATTTACTGAAGCAGTTGAAAAGCTGGCCGTTAAGTACGGCATTGTGTTGCGTTACGAAGAAGGTGGTGGCTCATCTGCTGGTCAACAAGGCCAGAGAGCAAGACTTATTGAGGCACACAAAATTGCCGGAGCGTTCTATAAATCTCAACTGTTATCGCCAGAAGCGCAGCATGCCAGAACTTTCTTGACTGAACGTGGCTTCGATCAAGCTTCGTGGGATCTTTTCGGAGTTGGCTATTCACCATCTGGCTGGGATGGCCTGCGCAATGAATTGCGCAGCAAAGGATTTACCGAAGAAGAAATGATCACAGCAGGTCTTGCCGTTTCGGGACAGCGTGGTGCCTACGATCGATTCCGCGATCGGGTGATGTGGCCAATTCGAGATTCAAGTGGCGACACGATTGGCTTCGGTGCTCGAAAACTTACTGAAGCGGATCAAGGTCCAAAGTACTTGAATACGCCAGAGACTCCGATCTATCGAAAGTCTCAAGTTCTTTACGGCATTGACTTAGCACGCAGAGACATGGCAAAGCAGCAACAAGCAGTTGTCGTCGAAGGTTACACCGACGTAATGGCTTGCCACTTAGCCGGAATCACAACTGCAGTAGCAACTTGTGGCACTGCATTTGGTCCGGAACACGTAAAAATGCTTCGTCGAATTCTGATGGATGACGACACCAAGCATGCTGAAGTAGTTTTCACATTTGATGGTGATGCTGCGGGACGTAAAGCAGCCTTAAAGGCATTTGGCGAGGATCAGAAATTCGTTGCCTCAACATTTGTCGCTATTGAACCTCACGGCTTAGATCCTTGCGATCTTCGCTTGAAGCATGGTGATGAGGCTGTAAAGAATTTGATATCAACCAAGATCCCGCTCTTTGAATTTGTTATGAGATCTACTGTTGAAGAATTTGACCTCGACACTGCTGAAGGCCGAGTCGCAGCGATGCGCGCGGTAGCACCAGTATTAGCAGGAATCAAAGACACCGCACTACGTCCCGAATACATCCGAACCGTGTCTGGTTGGCTTGGCATGGATGATGCCACGATCAGAAATGAAATGAATTCTGCGGGCAAAAAAACTGCGCCACAACAATCGCGAGCTCAAAGCACGGCATCATCGCAAGCTGCCCACGTAGAGCGCGAAGCCTTGAAGTGTGTCCTGCAAACCCCGCATCTAGTTGGCTCGTGGTTTGAATCACTTGAAGAAAGCGTTTTCACGGTTCCTGCCGCATCTGCTGTATATGCCGCTTGCGTTGCAGCAGGCAATCCGCTTGAGTTTGATTCGGCTCAGGTTTGGATTGCGAAAGTGTTGGAACAAGCGCCAGATGATGAGATTAAATCTCATGTCCGAGCCATGGCAGTTGAACCACTGCCAAATGATGTTCCAGATGAAAGATATGTCCAGGCTGTTTTAGCCAGAATTCTGGAAATGGATGCTGGTAGGCGAGTAGCAGAGATTAAAGCTGCACTCAGCCGAGCTGAAGATGGGACAGATGAAGTTGATCAAGCCAGACTGCTAGGTGATTTGCTTTCCCTTGAAAGTTATCGACGTGACATGCGAAATTTTGCAGTTGGTGACATTTAGTGAGCTGGTTTAAGCAAGCACCTGCGATGCCGCCTGAGTTGGCACAAGCAGTTAGTTCTCAAGGTCGCTTACTGGACTGGACCAGTCATTCCACAGGTCTGATTGCAGTTACAAAAGAATCCTTAGTAGACCTTTCGGGAGACAAAGCCATAGTTACCCCATGGACTGATTCACTTCAAGCCAAGTGGGAGCCTCCACTCTTAACGGTGATTTTCCAGGGTCAACAGGACGAAAAACCAACAGCTAAATCTTGGACTTTGGATGAGGCAAGTCAGTTGCCGCGAGCGGTTCGGGATCGAGTTACCTCAGCTGTTGTAGTGGATCGGGTCTTTGAATTACCCAATGCTGGCAGGGTCAGATTCGTTGCACGCAAAGATGAAAAGCGCACTTATTGGAGCGTAATTGCCGACGACCAGACCGCCAGTCAATCTGATATCGGCCAAGATGAAATAGGTAAGGCACTGGCAGAGCTTCGCTCCACATTCGGAATCTAGGGCGTTTCGCCATAGGCACTCCATTTTGTTAAGATTGGCGAGTTAATCCCCTGTAGCTCAATTGGCAGAGCACTCGACTGTTAATCGAGTGGTTATTGGTTCGAGTCCAATCGGGGGAGCCAGCGAAAGAAATTTGCCATCAAGGATGAAAATGAAAAAATTTGTTTCATTCCTAGCATTGGTCATGATGGCCAACTTAAGTGGAGTTTCACCTAGTCAGGCGGCAAATTCCAGTGCAAATCCTTCGACTTACAAATACCGATCATGCAGTTATCCCAAAAGCAAGCCCGGGGAATACAAACCAAATGCAGCATCTTGGAAAGCTCAAGGGTTTTCAGATGTCGTTAAAGGTGTGGATGTTTCGGTTTGGCAGCATCCAAATGGCAAGGCTATTGATTTCGAAGCCTTAAAGACTGAGTATGACGTTTCGTTTGTGATCATAAAAGGCTCTGATGGTGGCGAACGTGGAAACGAAAATGCAAAAACTTGGTTTCCAGTCGATAGTGCGGCTGCGCGCGCTGCAGGTTTAGTGGTTGGCTCTTACCACTACGCTCAACCAGGCAACATGGACAGCAATACGATCACGGATGCCAAGCTGCAAGCTCAACGCGCTGTTAAACAAGCCGAGGGCGCAAAGGTCGGAGATCTTCCTCTGACTCTAGACATGGAAGAACTTCCTTGCGGTTGGACCATTCAGAGATTAGCCAAGTGGACTAGTGCGTTTTTGGTTGAAGCAGAACTGCTAACTGGGCGCACTCCCATTATTTATACAAATGGAGTTTTCATTGGGCGCCTTAAGGACGCAGGAGCAACTGACTTATCGCGTTATCCGCTTTGGCTAGCTAAGTGGGGACCAAAGCTCGGCACCGATCCAAAAGAGAGTCGAATTTGGAATAACGAATGGTTGATTTGGCAGTTCACCGCAGATGGCAAGGTAAGTGCAGTTCCATCCAGCACGACTGACTTAAATGTTTTCAATGGAACAAAAGAGCAGTTCCAAGAATTTGTTAACCGTTAAGCAAATGCTGCTTCAAGAGCAACTTCAACCATTGCTTTAAATCCTGTTTCACGTTCTTCGGAAGAAGTTTTCTCGTGGGTGCGAATCATGTCGCTAACTGTGCAGATAGCTAGAGCACGACGACCATATCTAGCTGCGATTGTGTAGAGGCCGCTGGCTTCCATCTCAACACCAAGTACGCCATGCGCTTCCAGAATATCTAGCGCATTGCTGCCGTCGTAGAACAAATCCATGGAAGCAATTCCGCCAACGTGATAAGTCACACCGTGGGCAGCAGCAGCATCTACGGCAGCTTTGAGCAAGTCATAGTTTGCAATTGGTGCAAAATCTAAACCGCCAGTAGCGCGGCGATTAGTTCCAGAATCAGTTGAAGCAGCCATGCCGATGATTACATCGCGGAGTTGTGTCTTACCTAAACCGCCACAAGTACCAATGCGAATTGCGGTTTGCACATCAAAATCTTTGAACAGTTCGGTTACATAAATTGAAATCGAAGGGATGCCCATTCCAGTTCCTTGAACTGAAACTCGGTTGCCTTTGTAAGTTCCGGTGTAACCAAACATATTTCGAACAGTGTTGTATTGGACTGCGCCTTCCAGCATGTTTTCAGCCACCCATTTGGCGCGCAGGGGATCTCCTGGAAGCAGGATAGTTTCAGCAATGTCACCTTTATTGGCACCAATATGTACAGTCATAACCTCTAATCTACTTGCCGGTTCGATTAAGGTTGCGATTAGTCCCACAATCAGGAGTACCAAGTGGCTGCCAATCAAGCAATCTTCAATGGCCAGATCAACACCCAAAATCCAGATGCCCCAACCGCATCAGCAATTGCCTGGTCCGGAGATCACATCATTGCTATCGGTAGTGATGATCAGGTTCGCGAAGCTTGCGATGGCAACACTGAAACTGTTGACGCGCATGGCAAAGCCGTAACACCTGGGATTGTTGATGGGCACCAACACTTGTTTCATGGCGCTGAGTTTGCTCAAGGACTTGACCTAGATCGTGTCTCGAATCTATCCGACCTACGTGCTGCGATTGCTGCTGAGCGCAAGCGCATCGGTCCAGGCAAATGGTTAATGGGCTTTGCACTTGAGTACTCCGCAATTGGTGGCCCGTACCATCACAGTTTGCTTGATGATGCTGCTGGCGATGGTCCAATGTTTTTGTACACCCTCGATGTTCACACCGGCATGGTTAATGCCGAGGCAATGAAGATCGCAAACTTAACTGGCCCAATGCGCGTTGCCGATAACTCAGTCGTTGTCGTTGATAAAAATGACAAGCCAACTGGAGAGTTGTTGGAAATGGCTGCCATGCAAATCGTTTTGAAGCATGCGCCATCTGCAACTAAAGCAGATCGAATGGGTTGGTATGCCGAAGCAATTCGCCGCCAGAACGCTGTTGGCATCACAGAGATTCATTTAATGGATGGCAATCTCGACACCGTTGATATCATGCGCGGGCTAGAGGAACAAGCAAACTTAAAACTTAGAATTCTGCTTCATCACTTCGTATACCCGTACACATCAATCGAAGAAGTTGAAGCGATGATGCAAACCCACAACTTAAAGGGATTGCGCTGGCAGGCCGATGGCGTGAAGTTCATGCTGGATGGCGTTATCGATACCGGAACTGCCTGGCTAGAACACCCTGATTCGCAAGGCGCTGGTACTGAACCAATGTGGCCAGAGCTCTCGCTTTATCACCAACGTGCTCGTCAATTTCATGACGCAGGTTTTCGAATCGCCACTCACGCAATTGGAGATCGCGCAGTGCGTGAAGTCCTCGATGTTTATGAGGGTTTACCAGGTGGCTCAAATGGTCGCCATCGGATTGAACATATTGAGACTTCTCCCGACCACACGATCGCAAGATTCAAGCCGCTGAAGGTAACGGCATCAATGCAACCAGTACATGTGCGCTGGATTGAATATGACTTGAGTGATCCTTGGTCGCAACGTCTGGATACCACGCAGTGCAATCATGCTTGGCGATCTGGCGACATCATGAGCACTGGTGCGCTCGTTGTATTGGGTTCGGATTGGCCAGTTGCGCCTTTTGATCCACGTATGGGAATGTTCGCCGCACAGATGCGTCGCGCACACGATGTTTCTTACGACGGACCAATTGGAACAACTCGAGCACTAACCGGTGCAGAAACCTTAACGGGCTATACCCGCAACGCAGCTATTGCAGTTGGCGCGGATAACGAACGCGGCATGCTTGCGCCCGGAATGAAGGCAGATTTAGTTATGTGGCAGGAAGATCCATCGAAGGTGAATCCAAACGACGTGATTGATCTGCCAGTACTACGCACCGTTGTTGGGGGAGAAACCGTCTACCAGGTTTGATCGAAAGTCAGATGCTGACATTTCAAAGATTTCTTCTGGGCCGTCCTCTTCATCCATTTGCTGACCTACGTGAGTAAAACCAAGTGAATTGATTATCGCCATGGATGGCGCATTAGTTGCGCTGACTGTGTAGCGAAGTGTTTTAACCCCAGGCTGATCAATCACCCATGTCCACATACCTAGTAACGCTTCTTTGCCAAAACCTTGATTTCGGCACGGCTCGCAAATTCCAAAACCAATTTCGATCATGCCGACTTCGTCCGGTGGTGAATGAAAGCTAGTTGATCCAACAACTTCTTTTGTATCGCGCAGAACAATCCAACGAATAAACCAAACGTTGGTGCTTGGGTCTTCCTTAACTTGTGGCACTCGCCAGCGAAGTGGACCAGAATGCTCATGAGTTAATTCATTATGAGGATTCGTGAACTCGCGATCAGAAAGTAGTTCAGGATTGTCTGGGTCTTCATGCAACATCAACAACTCAGGTATTGGAATCAAACACAGATCCAAACGCTGAGTTTGAATCAAGTTAGGAGACTTTTGCATCTAACGTTTTTACGATCCGGATCCAGACCAGGTAAGC
The DNA here is from genome assembly GCA_044239795.1 of Candidatus Nanopelagicales bacterium. Taxonomy (GTDB): domain Bacteria; phylum Actinomycetota; class Actinomycetes; order S36-B12; family UBA5976; genus UBA5976. Next base: position 10,068 of record JBIIAS010000015.1, read on the forward strand.
GCCAGTTAATAGGCAAGCTCCAGCTAGTTCTAGTTCGGGGCGAATTGGAACGTAACCGACAGGTGCATCAAATTCAGCAACAATCCCAACATTGTTAACCAAAGCAAAGCCAACCCAAGTTAGCCACCATGTCAAAGTATCTTTTCCAATTAGTGACTTCGCCTCGTCACTGCCTTCAGACTTCAAAAGATCTTCAATCAATCTCTTCGGGAACCAAAGTGAAACAACTGGAACAATCCAGCTCCAAAATACCCATGGACGCTTTAGCCGCATCGATGTTGGATCTGCAGCAGTTGCCTTGATGTGCAGTTGCTTTAGCCAGCGGCTAGTTATCACCCATGAGCCAATCATTGTGATTGGAATCAGCACAGCCATTGCGTCATACGCCGTAACAATCTGGTCAGCGGCCGTTCCGCCAGCAAGCTGGTCTCGATAAGTCTGAGCACTTGGGATCGAAGCCAAGGCAACAATCCAAGCTGCGGCTAACAAGGAAGAACTAGCAGCAATAACTTGCCGCCCCATTGGAGCCTTCAAAGTTTTTTCGGACATGCCTTTAATTCTGCACCACAGTTATTGCAATTCAATACTGGACGCCCATGAAATCTCGAATCAATTCGCTCTACACTTGGGTTATTCAAACTTGAAAGGGCTGAATATGTCAGATCGCATCGAGCCAACAATCACCGTCCTGAGTGGAACCACAATTCCGGTTCCAGAAGCAGTGGCCAAGCCAAACAGCATTGACGGTCAGATGGAGTCAGTTTTATTTGCTTGGATCTCTCCAGATGAAGCGGTTGAAACGGGAATCTGGGAATGCTCACCAGGGACTTTCATTGTGCATCGTGATGGTTATGACGAGATTGCACAGATCCTTTCAGGCTCAGTGACGATAACTGGTGAAGACGGAACCGTAGTTAAGCTCAAAGTTGACGACACCATCGTTACGCCAGAAGGCTGGCGCGGAACTTGGGTAGTACACGAGCCAATCCGCAAAATGTTTGTTATCCGCCGTTTCAAAAAGTAACTCGTAATAGATAGGTACTTGAAATGAATCCTGAAGATATTGTCGGTCCAGTTGAAGGAACTAAGGTTCCACGATTTGCAGGCGAATCAACATTCTCTCGCTTGCCACGTATCGATCAGGTTTCTGATTATGACGTAGCAATCTTGGGTGCACCATTCGATGGTGGTGTTTCTTATCGACCAGGCGCCCGCTTTGGTCCAATGGCAATTCGTCAGGCATCTCGTCACCTACGTCCGGCATATCATCCAGATTTACAAGTTGCACCCTTTCGTACGATCCAAGCTGTTGATGCGGGCGACATTCCTTGTAATCCATTCGACATCGATAGCGCGTTAAAGCAGATCGATGATGGTGCAAGTGAATTAGTAAGTGATAGTCGCAAGTTGGTAACTCTTGGTGGCGATCACACTGTCACGCTTGGATTGCTTCGCGCATTAGTAAAGGTGCATGGTCCAATTGCCATGATTCACTTCGATTCCCACTTAGACACTTGGGATAGCTACTTCGGAGCCGATCGCACGCACGGAACTTTCATGCGTCGGGCATTCGAAGAAGGTCTGCTAATCGAAGACAAGTCCTTGCACGTTGGTATTCGCGGTCCGCTTTATGACCAACAAGATCTAATCAACGACAAGAACTTTGGTTTCTCAACGGTTCGCGCGGCTGACTTTGATCGCATGGGTGTAGAAGAAGTAATTGGCCTTGCTCGAAAGCGCGTAGGTGATAGCCCGATGTACCTATCTATTGATATAGATGTGCTTGATCCTGCATATGCGCCAGGTACAGGAACTCCAGAAATGGGTGGATTCACTTCACGTGAGTTATTGAGCTTGGTTCGCGGAATGCCAAGAGAACAAATGATTGGCGCGGACATTGTGGAAGTTGCTCCGGCCTATGATCACGCGGAAATCACATCACTTGCTGCCGCAACTTTGGCTTACGAAATTATGTCGCTTATGGCGCTAAACGTTACGGATAAGAAAGGTTAAGACATGTCGCTAACTTCACCAGATGAAATGTTGCGAGTTGATCCAGATCCAATTCGCCAGGCACGGATTGATTTAGCTGCGGCGCATCGATTGGCAGTCTTCTATGGTTTCCATGAAGGAATCGACAACCATTTCACGCTGCTAGTTCCAGGTTATGAAGACCGCTTTTTCCTAGCTCCATTTGGTTTGCACTGGTCAGAAATTCAAGCCAGTGACTTCATGATTGTTGACCTTGATGGCACAGTTTATGAAGGCGATGGCCTGGTAGAAGAAACTGCTTTCTTTATTCATGCGCCAATGCATGGCAGCGCTCGCAAACTTCGCGCAGTTCTGCATACGCACATGCCGTACGCAACTGCATTAGCGATGTTGGATGAGCCTGATTTGGTTATGGCGAGCCAGAATGCACTTGGTTACCGTGACGATGTTTTCTATGACTGCGATTACAACGGCTTAGCCCTGGATCGTTCCGAGGGCGAACGTATGACGCGAGCGCTGGGGGAGAAGTCGATTCTGTTACTTCGTAACCATGGCATTGTTACGACAGGCTCGACAGTTGCCGAAGCTTTCCATCACCTGTATTTCTTTGAACGCACAGCTGAAGTTCAAGTTCTAGCGCAATCAACTGGTCAGATGATTCGTGAAGTTCCAAAGGACATCGTGGATATGACTGTTGAGCAGTTCAAGGATTCAACACATCTTGATGGTTACAGCCGTATTGATTTGCACTTTGCAGCGCTAAAGCGAATGCTCGATCGCAGTCAGCCAGATTACGCCGCTTAAATCGTTTTAAAACTTGTAAATTACGTCGCTGAAATGTGGCGTGGCAAATAAGTAAAGAATTCGTAGCGGCTCGTCGTCATAGTTATTGATTTGATGTAGGGCATCGCCAGGAATGTAAACCATGGTGTCAGCTTCTACGTCGTATTCAACGTGTTCGATCGTGACTTTACCTTTACCGCTTAACACGTAGTAAGTCTCTGGTTGCAAGTGGCGATGTGCTTCAAGGGATTCATCTTTAAACACCCGAGCCACGCCCAGAACCATGTCGGTTTCTTCATCGTCGTTAACACCTTGCAAAGCTTTCCAAGAAACTTTGCCGCGTGCAGCCACTTGCTCTTCTGGCCAGCCAGCCCATTCACCTTCAGATAACTTGCGAATAAATGGCTCCACGCCGGACTCCTAAAGCTGGTTCTGCCCTTTAGGTTATGAGGTTTCAGGCCTAAACGGTTGCGTTTAGCCAAACTCACATCTAGACTTAAGGTAGTTGAACATTCAACTAAGCCTAAGGAGGCCGCTATGCCAGCTGTAACAGCAGATACTTTGACTTTGCCGAGAGTTTTTGTCGCCCCAGGCGCGCAGCCTCGTTCAGTAAAGATGATCACGAATGCACCACAGGCATATGAAGGCGAAGGCTTCCCAGTACGTCGTGCGTTTGCAGGCATTCCTAACGCTGATCTAGATCCGTTCATTCACATGGATCAAATGGGTGAAGTTGAATACTTGCCAGGTGAACCAAAGGGAACACCTTGGCATCCACACCGTGGTTTTGAAACTTTCACATACCTAATGGACGGTCGCTTCCTGCATCAGGATTCACATGGCGGCGGTGGCACCATCAAAGAAGGTGGCACGCAGTACATGACCGCAGGTGATGGCATCCTGCACATTGAAACTCCACCAGAAGATTTGGTTATGTCCGGTGGAACATTCCACGGTGTTCAGCTTTGGATTAACTTGCCGAAAGAAAAGAAGCGCATTCAGCCGGCGTATCAAGATTTGCAGGGTCAAGATTCCGCAATGGTCACTACTCAAGACGGTGGCGCATTAATTCGCGTTCTTGCTGGACAGATTGAAGATCATTCCGGTCCTGGCATTTCGCATACTCCGATCACAATCACACACATCACAATTGCTCCAGGTGCTCGCGCAGAGATTCCATGGCGCAGTGATTTCAACGCCCTTGCATATGTTTTGAATGGTGCTGGAACAGTTGGACCAGCAAATCATCCAATCCAAACCGGCCAGATGGCTGTTCTGGTCAACGGTGATTACATTTCAATTCAGGCGAACCAGATTCAAGAATCTCGCCTAGATGGTTTAGACATTTTCCTAATTGGTGGCGTTGCACTTCGCGAACAGGTTTTCCAGTACGGACCATTTGTGATGAGCACTAAAGAAGAAGTGATGCAGGCAATGGAGGATTACCAAAAGGGACGCTTTGGTCACATCCCAGTTGATGCGATCATGCCGCATCGCCCATAGGACACCTATACTTTCACCATGTATGACATCGCCCTAAGTGTTAACGCTTGCGTTCGCTCAAAGACTCGCGCCGAAATCGCGTGGTTAGTTTCGCCAAATCATGGTGTGCACGCTTTGGCGCTGACCCCTGGCGGCGGACGCATCGGCAAAATCTTTGATGGTGCATTTGATGGTGCGATGTCGGATCACTCCAATCGCAAGCTACCAACTGGTCGATTGCTTAACATCCAGGTAAATGAGTTCGAAGCCACCATCTCGGGAATCCCAACTGGGACCAAGGCCCAATTCTTAGTTGTCCCAGCAGATCATTTCGACCCTGACACTTGGCCAGCCATGATCGATCGGGTGCCAATTGCGATCGTGGCCCATTTAGATCAAGACGAGGTAACTCGAGTTGATGTTTTTGACGGGTCATCAATAGGTACGGCCGATGCCCAAACCGCCGAACTATTCGCAAAAGGCGCTACCGCTTATGAGATCCATCCAGATCGAGTCATTTCAGTACTATTCCCGGTCACCCGTTTAGTTGTTGCTGGCCAAGGCCCGATAGCTGACGCAATCGCAGACTTGGGCTCGACTCTGGGCTGGAATGTTTCAGTAGTAATGCGTAACGACCTGGCAATTGGCCTGCTTGCCTCACTCTCACCACTTGATGCAGCAATCATCATGGGTCACGAAGTTGAGGTATCGAGCCGAAACCTAGGAGCAGCTCTTGAAGGCGCTGCCGGATATATAGGCGCCCTGGGATCAATGAAGATGCAGCAAGATCGAGCTGACTGGTTGGCTTATCAGGATGTGACGGACCTATCTCGAGTGTTTGGCCCAGCAGGAGTAGACATTTCTGCCTCATCGCCGGTAGAGATTGCCATCTCAGTGCTGGCACAGGCAATCGCGGAACTAAAGAAAAACTAGCGATATCCCTGCGCCTCCCAAATGGTGAGATTTTCCGACAATTTCGACACATAACTATTTCCCTTTTCCTATTGCGAGTGACCTTTGAGGGTGTTAAGTTCAAGCCCAAACCTTCATTGGAATGAATAGGGGAGCCCAGAAATGGCAATTGAATCCACAGGTCAGGAACGCGGCAATCCGCGTTTTTATGCATTGATTGAAAATGCACCAA
>JBIIAS010000115.1:0-4086 GCA_044239795.1 Candidatus Nanopelagicales bacterium
TGATCTGCCATTTGTTTTGATTCAGGGTGGCGGCCATTTTGCAGTTGAAGAGGGTTGGACTCCTTGGCAGGGCGTCATCAATTGGGTTAATGACGCCAACACAGATTTATCGGTTCGATAAACATGCTTGCTGACCTCAAGCACCTCTGGCTTGTACCTGCCTTTAAAACTTTGTTTATCGCGCGAATTATTTCAAACTTCGGAAACGGTCTTGGTCCAATTGCATTGGCTTTCGGTGTACTAGGACTTGAAGGTGCAACTGCTTCTTCATTAAGCATTGTCATGGCTGCACAAATGGGCCCCATGGTTTTATTCATGCTGTTTGGCGGAGTAGTTGCAGATAGATTCCCCCGTGCAATGGTGGTCGGAGTATCTGACGTTTTGCTTAGCGCATTTGTTATAGCCAACGGAGTCATGCTGATTAATGGCACAGCAACTGTGTTTAGTTTGGCAGTCATCGCTTTTATTAGCGGTTCGCTAAACGCATTGTGGTGGCCAGCTTTTGCCGGATTGATGCCAGAAATTGTTGCTGAAAAGGATTTGCAGTCTGCCAATGCGGTAGTTGGATTAGGTGTCAACGGAGCAAACATCACAGGAACTGTTCTTGGCGGAATTCTTGTAGCTGGCATTGGTGCCGGTTGGGCATTGGTTGCAGATGGAATTAGTTTCTTGATTGCCGGCCTGATGGTTTTTACTCTGCGAAAATACGGAAAGACTCGAGAGCAAACCGAAGATTCGCCAACGGTCTTTACGGATCTTGTTCATGGCTGGAGAGAATTCTCAAGTAGGAGCTGGGTAGTTGCTGTTGTCGCGGGATATGCAATCCTCAATATGATTTTTGAAAGCGTCTTTGCAGTAGTAGGTCCGGTACATGCCGAACAAGAACTGGGTGGACCAAAGCCTTGGTCCTGGATTTTGGCAGCACTATCTGTAGGCATGCTTGCCGGAGTTTTGTTTTCATTAAGAATTCGGCCAAAGCACCCTTTGGTAATTGCACTTAGCGCACAAGTTGCCGTCGCCGGGTGGATTTTGACGATGGGTGCAACTAACTGGATTCCGTTAATCATGATCAGTGCATTCTTCGCCGGAATCGCATTCGATTTCTTTTTCGTCTTATGGCAAACCGCAATGCAAACCCACATCCCACGAGAATCATTGTCAAGAGTTTCTTCCTATGACGCTGTCGGTTCGTTGGCGCTAGCGCCACTGGGACTTATAGTGGCGGGACCATTAACTGAAAAGTTTGGAACTTCAACAACCTTGATCACAATGGGCTTGTTGTTCATAGTTATTCTGGGCGCGATACTTGCAGTTCCAGGAGTTCGACGCCTTGAGGGCAAGCCACTGGAACCTACCGAAAATCTGCCAGAAACCTTGAATTCCTAGACACTCGCTGCAAAAAACCCTTTAAATCGGGGTTTATGCACCAACCTACGGTTGCGTAGGTTACGCTAGCGTAGGTTACGTTTTCGTAGCCAATGAGAGGTTTTGGAGACTTAATGAACAACCTGGGCTTGCCACCGATTATTCAGGGTGGCATGGGAGCGGCCGTATCTTCTTGGTACCTAGCTCGCACGGTCGCTAATGAGGGGCAACTCGGCGTCGTCTCAGGAACTGCTTTAGAAACCGTCGTAACCCGTCGCTTGCAAAATGGCGACGAAGGCGGCCACATGCGCGAAGCTCTTGCGCACTTTCCATACCCAGAAGTTGCTGAAGAAATTCTTGCGAAGTTTTACAAACCAGAGGGACGTCAGGGTAAACCGTTTCGTCCAATGCGCCGCCTGAGTCTTGAAGCTCACACCGAACATGATCAATTAGCTGTTGCTTCAAACTTTGTTGAAGTTTGGCTAGCGAAGCAATCTGGAAATGGAAAAGTTGGAATCAACTTTTTAGAAAAACTTCAAACTGCAACTCCAGCTGCACTTTACGGCGCGATGCTTGCAGGCGTCGACGCAATTTTGATGGGTGCTGGAATTCCACGCGAGATTCCAAAACTTATGACTGACTTCTCGCAAGGTAAGCCTGGACAATTAAGTATTGACTCCGATCGTCCAGCTGGAATGGCTGCTCCAATTTTGGAATTCAATCCACTTGAGTCATTTGGCAAGGCTCCAGAACTTCCTCGCCCAGCATTCTTGGCAATTGTTACAGCAGAAGTTCTGGCTTCTTACTTAGCGCGCGACGAAGTAACTCGACCAGACGGTTTTGTTGTTGAGCACTTCATGGCAGGTGGCCACAACGCACCACCTCGCAAACTTCAAGATACTGAAACTGGTTACGGTCCAAAGGATGAAGCAAACATTCCAAAGGTTGCTGATGTCGGTTTGCCATTCTGGCTTGCTGGCGGACGCGCAACTCCGGAATCAGTTGCGGAAGCAGTCGCACTTGGAGCTGAAGGCGTTCAAGTTGGTTCGCTGTTTGCATTAAGCAACGAATCAGGATTGCTACCGGAATACCGCGAACAAATGTTGCAGGCTGCCCGTGAAGGCAATTTGCGCGTACGCACTGATCATCGTGCATCCCCAACCGGTTTCCCATTCAAGGTTGTAGACCTTCCTGGCACAGTTGGCAATGCGGAAACTTATGAAGCCCGACCTCGTCTTTGCGATCTTGGTTACCTACGTTCCAGTCACATTGATGAAGCAGGCAAGGTTAGTTACCGATGCGCGGCAGAACCAGATAGCCCTTACTTGAAAAAGGGTGGCGACGAAGAAGATTTAAAGGCTCGCATTTGCTTATGCAATGGACTGGTAGCTGCTGTTGGTCTTGGCCAAGAGCGACCAGATGGTTACAAGGAAGCCCCGCTATTAACTTTGGGTGCAACAACAAGTGACGTTGAAGGAATGTTGAAAGAATTTCCAACTGGTTGGAGCGCAGTAGACGTAGTTAACCGACTTAAGTCGGGATTGCCTGCCGGAGTGAATGCTTAGTTTTTAGTGAGCGTTCTTCGCGCGAGCGAAAGAAGCCAGCACTTCGGCTTCAGCTTCGGCACGATCGCCCCAAGTAGCACCTTCCACAGACTTACCTGGTTCAAGGTCTTTGTAAGTTTCGAAGAAATGCTGAATTTCAAGTCGTTCGAATTCCGGCATGTCACCAATGTCTTGCAGACTCAATTTACGGGGATCATGCGCTGGAACACACATAACCTTGTCGTCTTCGCCAGCTTCATCACTCATGCGGAACATAGCGATTGCACGACAACGAATCAAAACGCCAGGAAAAGTTGGTTCTTCAATAAGCACTAGAGCATCTAACGGATCGCCATCTTGGCCAAGCGTGCCTTCGATGTATCCGTAATCACGTGGGTAACGAGTTGCAGTGAAAAGCATTCGGTCTAGGCGTAGTCGCCCAGTTTCGTGATCAACTTCGTACTTATTGCGGCTACCGCCAGGGATCTCCACTAATACGTCAAACTCAAGTGCCATGATGCCCCGCCATCTCTAGATTTCCGACTTACCGTCAGTATCGGTACTGACATTCTAGGGCTAACTCGATTGCGTAGAGTCAGAACATGATCAACCTGGAACTTCGCCAAGGCATAACTACTAATCTGGCAGATTTAGAAGCAGGCGATCTGATTTTTGTTGGCTGCAGCGGTGGGGCAGACAGCTTGGCATTGGTTAAATGTGCAGTTCATGTTGGTAAAGAGAAAACAATTTCAGTTGGCGCCATCGTTATTGATCACCAGATCCAAGCCGACTCGGCAAGAACTGCCCAAGCAGCAGCTGATGCAGCTAGAGAACTTGGCGCCGATCCGGTTCTAGTCGTAAACGTTGAAGTAGCTACTGGGGCTGGTTCAGGCGGTATGGAAGCGGCGGCTCGCAATGCCCGGCGCACTGCTTTTGGAAATGTTGTGAATGAGCACAAAGCCAAGGCCGTATTGCTTGGTCACACCTTGGAAGATCAAGCTGAAACCGTATTGCTCGGGTTAGCGCGTGGCTCGGGTGCACGTTCACTTTCCGGAATGCGAGCAATCGAAGGAATTTATCGTCGACCATTCCTAGGTATTGATCGAGCAATAGTCCGCGCTGAAGTCAGCGACCTGAATGTCTTTGAAGACCCACACAACAGCGACAATAAGTTCTC
>JBIIAS010000116.1:0-4050 GCA_044239795.1 Candidatus Nanopelagicales bacterium
TGCTTGGCGCTGGCTAATCCTTGGAAGTTTTTTCTTTGGCGCTGTCGCAACACCAAACGGTGATCCATTGGCAATGACATTTGTAGCAATTCCAATGATTACGCTTAGCTTCATTGCAGTTGGAGTTGCGCTGCTTAATGACCGACGCAGAACCCGCAAACGACGTAATTCAGATTAATGCTCGCGCTACTAGTTAAGCCGACACTCTGGAAATCTCGTAAAACCAACTCTGCGCTCGAAGGACTACAGACATACGGCGCAGTAGTTTTGGAGGGATCCAACCCAGTCGAACTCAGTACCGAGCTAGCTGCTTTGCAAGTGCTACATCCAGATTTGACTCTCGTAGCTTGTGGTGGCGATGGAACATTTCACCTAGCGCTCAACTCGTTGCCTGATCTGCGAATTCCGATTGCACTGCTTCCGATGGGTACTGGAAATGATTTGGCTCGCTACCTGGGAATCAAGAAACCAAAGATGGGCATCGCTGCATTACGTGCTGGCGCCCCTGTGAAAATGGACATGGGAATCATCGAATTAACGGACGGTTCTACTAGAAGGTTTGCAGGAATAGCTTCATGTGGCTTTGATGCACAAGTTAACGAACGAGCTAACACTTATCGAGGGCCAGCTGGAGCCCTTAAGTATCTGGTTGCGCTTGGTGTGGAACTAGTCAAACTCAATTCCCGTGAGTTTATAGTCTCGACTGATGGCGGAGATAAACAAACTGGGCACTTCACTTTGATTGCCGTTGGAAATACGTCTTCATATGGTGGCGGCCTAAAGATGTGTCCAACTGCAAATGCTTTTGATCAGAGCTTTGAAGTTACCTATGTAGACCATGTGTCTCGTAGTCTGTTGGTGCGCGTGCTTCCAAAAGTTTTTTGGGGCGGTCACACCAAGCACCGACAGGTAACGCAGAGTGTGGCACGGAGGATTGAGATTGCTGGAGATCAATTTCCGGTTTACGCTGATGGCGAGAAGGTCGGACATGGACCAGTTGTGATCACAGTGCATCCAGGGGCAATGCGAGTGTGGCAAGCATAAGCATCTAACACGCCGTAATCTTGAGTCATGACTGACTCGCCAGCCCAAAGATATGCGGCGGCAAAGTCTCGAGCAAAGGACGCTCAGGGACTCCTAGGCTCATTTCAAGACTCGTTAAGTTTCGTAATGGATGATTTCCAGTTGCAGGCCTGTCGTGCCATTGACTCTGGTTCGGGCGTTCTGGTCGCTGCGCCAACCAGCGCAGGAAAGACTGTGGTCGGCCAGTTTGCCGTTTACACCGCACTTTCAAAACAGTCTCGGTGTTTCTACACCACGCCAATCAAGGCTCTGTCTAACCAAAAGTTCAATGAGTTTGTAGATTTCTATGGTCCGGAGAATGTTGGACTATTAACCGGTGATAACTCAATTAATGGCGATGCACCGATAGTTGTGATGACTACTGAAGTTCTGCGAAACATGCTTTACGAAGGAGCCGCCGGCCTTAATGGTCTCAGCCACGTGGTTATGGATGAAGTGCATTACTTGGCAGACAGATCACGAGGAGCCGTTTGGGAAGAAGTAATCATTCACCTGTCAGAGTCAGTCTCTGTTGTTGCGTTGTCAGCGACAGTAAGTAACGCTGAAGAGTTTGGTGATTGGTTGCGAACAGTTAGAGGCAAGACTGAAGTCATCGTTGAAGAGCATCGTCCGATCCCGCTGCATCAGCATGTAATGGTGGGAGATGAACTTCACGACCTCTTTGTAGACAAAGCCAAAACCAAAGTTAGTCCTGAGTTGCAGCGGATCGCTCGAAATGATCGACAGCAATCGCGTCATGGTTATGGCAGAGGCAACCGATTCCGAAGTCGATACACGCCATCAAGAGTAGAAGTTATCGAAGAGCTCGATCGAGCTGGTTTGCTGCCTAGCATTACTTTCATTTTCTCTCGAGCTGCGTGCGATGATGCAGTTTCGCAATGTCTGGCAGGCGGACTTTGTGTAACTACACCAGAAGAGCAACTGTTGATTCGTGGAGTAGTGGATGCCCACTTCCCGGATGCAAGCTCGGAGGAGTTGCGAGTACTTGGGTTTGCATCTTGGTGTGAAGGGTTAGAGAAAGGAATCGCGGCTCATCATGCAGGGCTTCTTCCTGCGTTCAAAGTCGTGGTTGAACAACTCTTCCAAGAAGGCCTCGTAAAGGTTGTGTTTGCTACCGAGACGTTGGCACTTGGTATCAACATGCCGGCTCGCAGCGTGGTGCTTGAGAAGTTAACTAAGTGGAATGGTTCTGTCCACGCGCCAGTGACTGCAGGGGAGTACACCCAATTAACGGGTCGTGCTGGTCGCAGAGGCATTGACACTCAAGGTCATGCCATCGTGGTTTGGCATAACGAACTGGACCCGGACGCTTTGGCTGGTTTAGCCAGTACTCGTACTTATCCACTTAAATCCAGTTTCAAGCCTTCTTACAACATGGCGATCAATCTGATCGGAAAGTTTGGTACGCAGCGAGCCCGAGAGTTGCTGGAGTCATCGTTCGCGCAGTTCCAGGCAGATAAGTCAGTCGTTGGCCTAGCAACTCAAATGCGTCGCAATGAATCTGCAATCGATGGCTACCAAGAGGCCATGGAATGCCATTTAGGAGACTTCACTAGTTACATGAAGTTGCGACGACAACTGTCCACGCTTGAGAAAGACACTAAGCGAGATGGCGTCCGAGAGCGACGAAATACCGCTACAAACTTCTTGAATGAGGTTGAACGTGGTGAAGTAATAGTGGTGGATTCAGATCGTCGCTCTAGCACTCCATACGTTGTCTTGGATGAGGCTCGAGACTCCGATGATCCCAGGCCTCGAGTTATGTCACAATCGCGAATCGTGAAGCGAATTGGTTACACCGATGTTGGCGATCAAGGCAGAGTTATTGGCAGGATTCGAATTCCAGCTACATTCGATTCTCGTTCACCAAAAACGCGAAATTGGCTGGCAGATCAAATCGCAGACATCGCGCGTAGTGCGCCAAAGGTACAGCGTGCTGCTCAAACTGAATCTCAGTCGGATGTGGAAGTCTCCAGACTTAGGAAAGCAATCCGCGCTCATGCTTGCCATGGTTGCAACGACCGGGAAGAACACGTCAGATGGCATGAACGTATTTATTCCACACAGCGAGAAATCGAAAAGCTTGAGTCGCGAGTGGCAACAAGGACTAGTTCGATTGCAAAAGAGTTTGATCGGATTTGTGACGTATTAACCGAGCTCAAGTATTTGGAAAAGCAAGAAACCAGTCACGTCGTTACAGAAGCTGGTGCGATCTTGGGTCGCATTTACTGTGAGCTAGATCTACTCGCCGCTGAATGTCTGCGTAGCGGAGTTTGGAAAGATCTAAATCCGGAACAAATGGCTAGTGCAGTTAGCACTTTGGTTTATGAGTCGCGCCGAGATGATGATCGAGACACTCAGAACATCCCAGATGGCAGTCTCGGCATTGCGCTGACTGAAATGGTTTACAAATGGGGTGAACTAAAAGAGATTGAGACTCAGCACCGAATGGATAGTCTTCGTGACATGGATCCAGGTTTTGTTTGGCTCACGCTGAAGTGGGCAAGAGGCCAATCCATTGCTCGCGTGTTAAAGAACTCGGATTTACAAGCTGGCGACTTCGTTCGCTGGAGTAAGCAAGTAATAGATCTGTTAGGTCAGATTTCACTAGCAAGTGAAGACCCAGAAGTTGCTAGTGCGGCTCGATCATCCAGTGACTTAATCAATCGAGGAATTGTGGCATGGTAACTAAAGCAAGCGATCCAACAGTTGCCACGCGCAACCTATTCTTTGATACAGCCACGCTTTACTATCGTTCATTCTTCGCAGTTCCAGAAAGCATCACGGCTCCGGATGGCACACCTTCGGGTGCGGTTCGCGGCTTCCTAGACATGGTTAGTGCGATTGCTAAACAGTTTCCACCAGATCAAGTTGTATTCGCCTGGGATGATGACTGGCGCCCGCAATGGCGAGTGGACTTAATTCCGAGCTATAAGTTGCACCGCGTTGATGAAGAAGTGTCCGATC
>JBIIAS010000117.1:0-4010 GCA_044239795.1 Candidatus Nanopelagicales bacterium
GAAGCACAACGTCAACTTCACCAGAGCTCTGCATGCCTTGCAAAGTTCGGTAGACAGTTGACAGTCCGATTGATTCTCCAGTTTCCTGAAGCAAGCCATAGATTTCCTGTGCAGAACGAAAATCAGACATAGTCGTAAGAATGCTGGCAACTGCAGCCCGCTGTTTTGTGGACCGAATGCCTGGAACTGGAGTTTGCTTCACGACTCTATTGTGTCAGAAAGCAGGGCTTAAGCAGATAAACAATGTGATGCTAAGAAAACTTAGTGGATTTGTATTCGCGCCCTTGTTTATCGTAAGTCCACCAAGTTCCCACTTGAACTCCTGATTTAAACTCACCGCTTCGCATCAAAGTGCCGTCCTTGCGCCACCACTGCCATGGTCCGTGAAGTTCACCTTTTCGAAACTTTCCTTTGGATTGCAGAACTGCATTGTCGTAGTAACTAAGAACTGGACCAGATCCCTTTCGGGACTTTTCTTCAATCTGATCTAAACGAACTCGAATCAACTTCTTTAGCAAACCTTTGGGCAGCGGCTTGTGTAAAGGGAAGTGCAATGACCCTTGGGTCATTTCGTAGTTGGCTAACTCACTTGCTAGTTGGGTCAGCACGCTGCCACTAAATGGGAAGAAAGAATTGTGCTTTTTGTAGCCCTCGATACCGCAAATCACTCCACCTTCAACTTCAAATGCCGGAAGGTTGTAGCTGATGCACTCAGTTGCACCTGGAATAAGTTCGCGAATAGTTTGTGCCATCTTCAACATCACAGACCGCTGTGGTTCGGACAAGGTGTTTAGGTTGCTATCCACTAGCCCTAGTTTTGCCATCGAATACTCCTAGATTCTCGGTGACCAGGTTACGAGTTCGTTGTGCTTTGCTACCCGCCCATCACCCGATGACTTTCGAGTAACTCTTCGAATCGCCCATGGGACTAAAAACCCAATCCCCCAAGCCACCGAACCTATGGCACGAAGCGGTGCTGGTGTTTGACGATATGGCGGCATCGGATCTTGCCAGTCGGAATCGTGCGGAAGATCAATGGCTCGCAATACTGCTGCTGCCACTCGACGGTGGCCTTCAGCTGACAGATGTAAGCGATCAGCCGCGAGCATGCGTGGATCGCCGAAAACCTCTTGTGAGTTTGCATCCATGACTATTGCTCCGAATTGCTCGGCAACTTGTTTCACGTTTGCGTTAAATGGACCGAACCTTTGGTTCCAGTAATGCTGAGTTTTGGTCTGAGGATCGCTTACTTCTCTCACTGTGAACAGCAGTAACTTTGCCCCCGTGCCTGAAATCTGAGAAACGGCATTTCTATAGGTTTCAAAAACTTGCTCTGGTTCAAATTTGGGGCGAAGGACATTGTTCGCTCCGGCGTGGAAGGTAACCAATGTCTGTGTCTGCTGCATCCACGGCAATGCGACCTGCAGTTGATCAGCAACAACTTGCTCGATTAGCTTTCCTCGAACAGCCAAGTTCGCATAACGAAAGCTTGAATCGTGCTTTGACATCTCGTCTGCTACTCGATCCGCCCAGCCACGGTAACTGCCATCTGGATACTTGTCGGATAGGCCTTCAGTTAAGGAATCCCCGAGAGCAATAAATTGATTCAGTTTTGACACAGACCTAGCCTATTGAAATTCTCGCCCTAGATAACATAGGTAAAACCGCAGAAAGGCTAGTTATGAGCAACATAGTTCGAATCGACACCAATGCAGAGTTACCGGCCGATCCAGATGCGCCTGGTGAATACTGTGTCACGCCATTCTTTGGTGAAAATGAAAAGTTCTTCGCTGGCATCTGGTCTGCTGATCCGCACTCACAGGATTTTGACGAGTACCCAATGGATGAAGTCTGCGTCGTACTTGCGGGCAAGATCACATTGACCGAGACCGGCAAATCTCCTGAAGTTTTCACGACTGGTGATGTCTTTGGAATCAAACGTGGCACTCCGGTGAATTGGACCCAAGAACCAGGAACTCGAAAGATCTTTGTGATTCTGGAAAGCTAGATTGCTTTAGCTAATTCCCTGTTCATGTCCTTATTCAAGGCCCAGCACCAGTAAAACAAACCAAACTGTAACGGCAGTCGCGCAAATGCAATAAGTGGATCTGGCATTTCGTTATCCATCCAGTCGATCGCCATGTAAATGTTTGCTGGGAATACCAATACAAATAACGCAAAGGCAGCCCAAACACCCAGTTGTCGAATTGGCTTACCAAACAATGTCTTTGACATCGGTGCAAACATCATGATGCCAATTGTTAACTCGGCTGCACCACTTAGATAAGTCCAAAATCTTGGTTCAAATGGAAGTGCTGGCGGAATGATTTTGTCGAACCCAGCTGGAGCAACAAAGTGTGCAACTCCTGCAACTAGCAACATGATTCCAAGCCCACGGCCTGCGGTGTATTTGGTCATGCCTTAAGTATCAACCAAGGTTGGCAACTTTTGATGCATCTTTACCCAAACAAAAAGAGGCGCTCATTACTGAGCACCTCTTTTTGTTACTTAATGTTTAGAACATGTCTGCGTTCATTACCTTGACCCAAGCGGCAACGAAGTCGTTAACGAACTTCTTCTGATTGTCGTCTTGGGCGTATACCTCGGCGTAAGCGCGAAGTACTGAGTTCGAACCAAATACCAAGTCCACGCGAGTTGCAGTGAACTTAACATCGCCAGTCTTGCGACTACGGATGTTGTATAGGTTCTCTCCCGCTGGCTCCCAGGCAAATCCCATGTCAGTTAGATTCACAAAGAAGTCATTAGTTAATGCACCTTCGCGATCTGTGAAGACACCGTGCTTTGTTCCGGCGTAGTTAGTTCCTATGGCGCGCATGCCACCGATAAGAACTGTCATTTCCGGAGCAGTCAATCTAAGTAGTTGTGCACGATCAAGCAATAGCTCTTCTGGAGTAACTGCGTAATCTTTCTTTATCCAGTTACGGAAACCATCGGCTACTGGCTCAAGTGGCGCAAATGATTCAACATCAGTATTTTCCTGAGTTGCATCACCGCGACCAGCCTTGAATGGAACCTTGATATCTTGGCCACCAGCCTTAGCTGCCTGCTCAACACCAACGTTTCCTGCCAGCACAATTACATCTGCCAAGCTTGCGCCGGACTTTGCTGCAATTGGTTCTAGAACTGAAAGCACTCGAGTCAAACGTTCTGGCTCGTTACCCTGCCAATCCTTCTGCGGAGCTAACCGAATACGTGCACCGTTTGCGCCACCACGTAGATCTGAACCACGGAATGTGCGAGCACTATCCCAAGCGGTTGAAACCAAGTCAGCGACTGATATTCCTGAAGCAGCAATCTGAGACTTAACAGCATCTACGTCATAGCTGGTGCTACCTGCAGCAACTGGATCTTGCCAGATCAAATCTTCAGCCGGAACATCTGGACCGATGTAACGAGCCTTAGGACCCATGTCGCGGTGAGTCAGCTTGAACCATGCGCGAGCAAATACTTCGGAGAAGTAATCCTGGTCATCACGGAAGCGTTCGCTAATCGCGCGATAGATCGGATCTTTGATCATGGCCATATCAGCATCAGTCATCATTGGGTTGTAGCGCTTTGATGGATCTTCAACATCAACTGGCTTATCTTCTTCAGCAATGTTGATTGGTTCCCATTGATTCGCGCCTGCTGGAGACTTCTTCAATTCCCATTCGTACTTAAACAGAAGATCGAAGTAACCGTTATCCCACTTTGTTGGGTGAGTTGTCCAAGCGCCTTCAAGACCACTAGTTACAGTGTCGCGACCAACGCCACGTGAAGTGTGATTGTTCCAACCAAGGCCTTGCTCCCAAACATCTGCAGCTTCTGGCTCTGGTCCAAGCAAAGCCGCATTGCCATTTCCATGTGCCTTACCTACGGTGTGACCACCTGCAGTTAGCGCAACAGTTTCTTCGTCATTCATTGCCATGCGCGCAAAAGTTTCACGAACATGAAGCGCAGTCTGAGCTGGATTTGGATTGCCGTTAACGCCTTCAGGGTTTACATAGATC
>JBIIAS010000016.1:0-15211 GCA_044239795.1 Candidatus Nanopelagicales bacterium
TCCCACGGCGTTGGACGCAATACTCCAAAGATCGTGCGCTCTGGTATCGCAATTGCGCCACAAGGAGATGCGATTTTCCCCGGACTTACCGTTGAAGAGAATTTAGCAAGTGGTGCTTACACCGAAGGTGCATGGAAAACTCGCAAAAATAGGCGAGATGCAATTTTAGAAGTTTTTCCACCGCTACGAACAAGATTGAAGCAATCGGCAGGAACGCTTTCCGGTGGTGAGCGCCGAATGGTTTCCGTGGGACGCGCGCTTATGGCAGATGCAAAACTGTATCTTGTTGACGAACCATCTCTTGGACTTGCGCCAAAAATTTCAATTGGCTTAGTTGATGCTCTTTGCAAAATTGATTTGGGCGATGGCGCGATGTTGATTGCAGAGCAAAACTTACCTTTGCTATCTGGTAGATGTGATCGCATCCTGGGAATGCACGCCGGCGAACTCAAGGAAGATGTTGGCGAAGCATTTGGCGATATTCCTCCGGCAGCGGAGATGTAATGATTGAGTTAATCGCAAGTGGTTTAGTCCTAGCCTCTATGTATGGGCTGGTAGCTGTCGGAATTTCACTTACCTGGTCCAGTGTTGGAATGTTAAATCTGGCACAGGGATTTGTTTTTACCTTTGGTGGCTATGTCGCATTTTTGTTCGCGCAATACATGGCGAAGAATTTCAGCATCCGTGACGGTGTATTACTCTCGCTAGGCGTGGTATTGCTTGGCATGATTGGCTCAGCAATTGCTGGACTGATAGTTGGTGGACTGGCATTTTTACCACTTCACGATCGAGTTAATTTCCCAGTTCGTGGCTTGATTGCAACTTTAGCTATCAGCATTATGGGTACTCAAATCTTCATGCTGATCTTTGGTCCACAAAGCAAACCGCTTCCGCAAATTTTTGGCATAAAGCGATTTAAGATTGGCGACTTCAGTATTGCTTATGGCCAAGTTGGAACAATAGTTGTTGCAACAGTCGTACTGCTTATTGTGACTCTTTGGATGCGACGAAGTCGTCGCGGACTTCAAATGCGGGCCATGATGATGAACCCACTTGGCGCAAATATGGTTGGTGTTTCAGTTCGAACTACTGGAATGATCGCGCTTGCAATTAGTGGTGCACTTGCGGGCCTAGCTTCGGTCTTGCTGGGACAAATCTTCTTTGTTAGTCCGACATCAGGTGTGCAACCACTCATTGTTGGCCTAATCATTTCCCTTGCAGGTGGACTTGGATCAATGCCAGGAACAGTTTTAGCCGCAGTGCTACTTGGCTTCGCAGAAGCAGTAACCGCCCGTTACACCGAGCAATCTTTCGTTCCTTTCGTTCAGTTCGCTCTCGTGATTGCAATTTTGACTTTCAGACCACGAGGACTTGGTGGGGTATTGGAGGATGTTCGTGAGTAAATACGAAGTCGGACGTCGACGCCTGATTCCTCGTTGGCCAGTAAGAACCAGCTCACTTTTTCATCGGATCAGAGTGCCCGGAACCAAGCGCTCACTGTTGCGATTTGAAGGAAGATACAACCCAAAGACATTGCAGCGGGAGTTAATTCTTAAAGATAAGAAACCGCTGTTTTGGATGGTAGGTCTATTTGCTTTGGCTGCAATTCCAATTGCCGTTGGACAGCAATTAGTTTTTTCAATTTTTGGCAGCATCTGCTTTTTTGCCGCAATCAACGTTTTGTGGACCTTGATTATTGGCACCGCAGGTCTGCAATCTTATGCAAGTTTGGCGACAGTTGGTGTGGGTGCGTATGCAGCTACATACCTAAGCATCACTTATGGAATTCCTTGGCCAATAATGCTTATCGCTGGAACATTGTTTGGCGCCCTGATGGGATTCATCATTAGCGTCCCGGCCCGAAGACTTGATGGACTCTATTACGCACTGTTGACAATTGGAATTTCCGAATTTTTGCGAAGTTACATTACGCAATCAGAATCTCTCGGCGGTCAATTCAATGGAGCACTTTTTGGCGCCGATCGCATTGTGTCGGAAGAGGCAATGCAAACTCAGTCTGGTCAGACAATCTCGTACCTCATATCGTTTTTAGTGCTCTTGATTTCGCTAGCTATTTTCCGATTGGTAAGTGGTGGAAGAATCGGAATCTTGCTTCGTACTGCACAGTCTTCTAAAGAAGACGAATCGTTTGCTGCCGCAATTGGCATTGATTTTCAACGAGCTCGACTCTTTGTTTTCTTGATTGCATCTGCCGCACTTGGTTTTGTTGGAGCTTTTTATGCCACCAACCAAGGTGGAGCATCGTTAAGTTTGTTTAGCCTGGACCAGATGCTGCTGTTGCTGGCGATGATCGTGATTGGTGGATTAGGCAAAGCTGAAGGCGCAGTCGTCGGTACGGTTATTGTGGTCTTCCTAAATCAATGGTTTACATCATGGGGACCATGGCGAATTGTTCTTGTTGGATTCCTGATGCTGGCCTCTGTGCTTTACACCAGAAATGGTCTATTCGGGCTTCGTCAGCAGTTAATCGAAATCAGAGAAAGACGAAAGGCACTATCGCGCGCGACTCGCACCACTCGATACGGCGCCTTCTTGCCAGAGCAAGGACCAGAAATTTCCGATAAGGGCGTTATTGCTGAGCGAGAGTTTGAGCGGGCAATCCGTGACAAGTTACGTGAGTGGATCACCCCAGAAATAATTGAGGAACATCGATTAAGTCCACTCGGCCAGCATTCTGATCACTTAGAGCGAATACTTAATTACTTTAGAAAGCAACCAATTAGTAATAAATATGTCGTTTACTGTGAATCGGCATTTCAGGCTTACCGCGTCGTTGCTTTAAGCGGCATCCCTGGTGTGCCGCCGCGTTTAGTTGACGACAAAACTTATTCAAATCTTGACGAGGCATACCATGCGGTATTTCTTCGTCGCATCAACGACCTAAAGTCACAGCACTAGAAGGAGAAATCAGATGGCACAAGTATCAGTAACTGGCTACACAGACAAGCCAAGTGTGGTTGAGGGCGAAACCATTTCTTTCTATGTCACCGCTGACAATGCAACTGAGGCGCAAGTAGATATTGTCCGATTGATTCATGGCGATGAAGATCCTAAAGGACCTGGTTTTCAAGAAGAAGTTGTTCCTTCAGATTTTTCAGGGAAGAAGCCAGTCAAAAAGCAGTTTGTCGATCTAGGTAACGCCGTTCGCGTTAAGGATCCATCAGGAAAACTGGACTTAACTGATTCGTTCTCGATGTCTTCATATGTTTTTGCAACTACACCCGAAAAAGGACGACAAGTTCTTTTAGGCAAGTTTTCGCTGCACGAAACTGCAGGCTATGCCATGGGTCTTGATACCGAAGGAAGACTAGCGTTTTGGATTGCCAACGGTAGCGACACGGATGAAATCGTTTCACAAGTTCCGTTGGCGCATCACACTTGGTACTTCGTGGCTGTTTCATTTGATGCAAAGTCCGGCAAAACAATCTTGCATCAAGAGGCAATTGTTAATCCTTACAACGGCCGTTTGGGTTTGGTGGCTCCGTTTGATCACACTTGTTCAGTTGAACAGAATCTTCGCTTGAAAATCAAGAGTGCAACCACAGATTTCATGTGGGCTGCAGCTTCAAATTCGGCTACTGTGCGAGGCCCATATAAAGACCTTTTGTTCAATGGAAAGATTGACCGATCCAACGTTTGGAATCGAGCCCTGAGTCTTGCTGAAATCAAGTCACAATGCTGTGCTGATCCAATCTCAGATGGATTAATCGCAGCCTGGGACACGACTGAAGGCTACGGCGAAAACGGAATTGGCGACACCGTAGTTGACGTGAGCTCCAATCAACTTCACGGTGAAGGTGTCCAGCGTCCAATTCGAGCTATGACTGGATACAACTGGTCCGGCAAGCATGATGACTGGCGCGTTGCACCTAAAGAATATGGTGGCATTGCATTCCATGATGATTCAGTTATTGACTGCGAATGGGAAGAAACATTTAGCTGGACTGTGCCAGCAGGCCTAAAGAGTGCAGCTTATGCCGCGCGAGTTCGAATTGGCGATGTTGAAGATCACATTCCATTCTTTGTTCGTGCCGCAAAGCCAAAGGCAAGAATTCTGTACTTGTACCCAACAAGCTCTTATCTTGCTTATGCAAATGAAATGATTGTGCACCATGTTCCAGTTGCTCAGGCAATTGGATCTCATCCGGCAGTGCTTACTAAAACCGAAGCAGACTATTTCCAGGATCCAAAGTACGGACGTTCAACATATGATCACTACGCCGATGGTGAAGGCGTTTGCTACACATCATGGCTGCGTCCAATTCTGAACATGCGTCCAAAATGGCGCTCGTCAGCAATTGGCACAACTTGGCAATTCCCGCGTGACTTATCAGCCACTGCCTGGATGGAGCATGAAGGTTATGACTTTGAAATCGCCACAGACCATGACTTAATGCGTGAAGGTCTTGATTGGCTAAAGAACTATTCCGTAATCATCACTGGATCACATCCGGAGTATTGGAATGAATTCGGGCTAAATGTATTAGAGGAGTACATCTCAACTGGTGGTCGCTTGATGTACATGGGTGGCAATGGCTTCTACTGGGTCATCTCTTACCGTGATGGCGAACCAGAAGTCATGGAAGTGCGAAAAGGCGAAGCTGGAATGCGTGCTTGGCAAGCCGAACCTGGTGAGTACTACCACGCAACTTCGGCTGAACGCGGTGGCATCTGGCGCAATCGTGGTCGAGCGCCACAAAAGTTAACTGGTGTTGGGTTTACAACTCAAGGATTTGATGCCTGCCATCCTTACTACCGAATGCCAGATAGTTATCACAAATCAGTATCTTGGATTTTCGATGGAGTTGAAGGTGAAAAATTTGGCGATCATGGTCTAGCTCTTGGTGGCGCAGCTGGCCTAGAAACTGAACGTTATGACTTGCTATTGGGAACTCCACCGCACACTAAATTGTTGGGTTCTTCCACGAACTGGTCCGATAACTATCCAGGTGTGCATGAAGACATCATGTTCCATCACCCAGGACTACTTGGAACTCAAAATCCAGCAGTCCGTGCTGACATGACTTACTTCACAGCTGGAAACAATGGCGCCGTTTTCTCTACTGGCTCCATCGCGTGGACAAGTGCACTACCGAGCTTTGGATATCAAAATGATGTGGCCCGAATCACCAAGAATATTCTTGATGCATTTTCCAAGCCTGGTGAACTTCCAGGTGGGGCATGGACTGAAGACGAAAAGTCGTGGCGTTAGGCTTTCAATATCTTTAAGGAGTAGCAAATGACAACTGGCTATGTATGGGAAGAGCTTTACGGTTGGCACGATACTGGCACGGCAGCCGGGTTACTAACTCCAGGCGTTGATGTTCAGCCTTACCAGCACTTTGAGAGCGCTGAAACTAAGGTTCGTCTTGCTTCTTTACTTGAAGTTTCTGGCCTTACCAAGAGTCTGAATCGGATTTCAGCTATCCCAGCGACTGAAGAACAGGTTTTGCGAGTTCACACCAAGGATTACTTTGAACGCATTAAGGCCGAAAGTGCTCAACCTAAAGGTGGAGATTGCGGGGATGGCACATCACCTTTCGGACGTGGATCTTTTGAAATTGCGTTACTTGCCGCAGGCGGTGCCATCGAAGCAACTCGTGCCGTTGTAAATGGCACTGTACGAAATGCCTACGCCTTGATTCGTCCACCAGGTCATCATTCCCGACCAACTACAGGAATGGGATTTTGCATTTTTGCAAATGCCGCAATTGCAATTAAGTTTGCGCAAGCCGAATTAGGGGTCAAGCGGGTTGCAACCGTTGACTGGGATGTGCATCACGGTAACGGCACCCAAGAAGTTTTCTACAGTGATCCAAATGTGCTAACTATTTCATTGCACCAAGATGGTTTATTCCCAGCTAATAGCGGGCACATCGCAGACAGTGGAGAAGGTGACGGGGCTGGTTTTTCAATCAATGTTCCGCTGCAGGCTGGTTCTGGAAATGGAGCTTACTTAGAGGCCATTCAACGAGTTGTGGTTCCAGCCTTACGAAAATTTAAGCCGGAGCTGATTGTCGTTCCTTCAGGGTTTGATGCTAGTGCTGCAGATCCATTAGGTCGTATGCAAGTAACTCCAACTGGTTACCGAGCTATGACTCAAGAACTAATGGCAATTGCAGATGAAGTATGCGATGGAAAAATCATCATGACTCACGAAGGCGGCTATTCACCGTTTTACGTTCCGTACTGTGGTTTAGCAGTGCTCGAAACACTCTCTGGCGTGAAGACTGGGATCGAAGATTCAATTACTCCAACCTGGGATGCCTTGCCTGGCCAAGAGTGCCAACCGGAACAGGCCGCCCGAATCGGCCAAGTAGTCAGCGCCTTTAATCTCTAAATTCTTAGAGCGATGCGATATATCCCTTACTCATAGGGATTTTTCCAAAGACTGGAAACTTGTCTGCCGCTAGCCTTATGCTGTTCGAACAAATGTTCGAAAGGCTTGATATGTCCCGCAACTACGGCGCCAGCTCCAAATCCCTGGCTCATGTGAGCACCGATGCCAATGGTGCGCCGAATTGGTTTAGTTGGCGAGGCCGCAGGTATGTCGTGCTGGCAATTTTGTTCAGCTGGCTTGAGGCCGCTCCTTGGTGGCGCACTCGCCAAACCCGAGAGTGGCAAGTCTGGCGCATTGAAGCAGCTGATCAGGCTACCCAAAACAATTCCGGCGTTTATGACATAGCAAATAGCGATCAGCGATGGTTTATCCGTCGCGTAATGGATTGATTTTTTAACTAACAGATTTTATTAACAGAGTTATTGGAGGAAACATGAGTGCTCAAACGACAGACGAAGTGCAAGTGACAGTAGCCAGCATTGATTTACTTGGTGGCGCATTGCGCAGCCTAGATGCGGCAATCACATCATCGCGCGCAGGCGAGAAATACGTTGCTGCGCATCTTGCTGCATTACGTGCGGCCGCAGCTTTGTTGGCGGCTTACGCCAGGCCGAACAGTCGCAGACCGACAAGCGTTTGGACTTTGGTAATTAAAGTTGCTCCCGAGTTCACTGAGTGGGCGCAATACTTTGCAGCTGGGGCAGGTAAGCGCGCTGCTGCTGAAGTTGGTCTTGGTGGCGCAGTCACACCACGAGAAGCAGATGACTTAGTTCGAGATGCACATGAATTTATTGATTTAGTTTCCGAAAAACTTGGTGTCTCGAGGCAGTTAACTTTGCCAACTAATGTCGCTGCCCAAGCCGTGATCCCAAATAATGTAATTCCACTAAAGCGCCGTACTGCCGCGACTGCCAAGTAGGTCGTAAAGCAAGTTATGGTTCAGGACTTTATTCATCTGCATGTGGCATCAGCACTATCGATGCGTTATGGCACAAGCACGCCACAAGACTTAGTGGTTCGCGCAGCTGAATTTGGTCAATCTGCACTGGCATTAACCGATCGAGAAACTGTGGCCGGCGCAGTTAGTTTTATTCATGCCTGCGCTAGCGCAAACGTTGCACCAATCCTTGGTGTTGATGTCGCACTGGAAACTCCACAGCCATACTTGCCAACTCCAGCACATGGTGGGAAGTGGGTTAAACCAGAGCGACCACGAGTAACTCTGTTAGCGCACGACAAACTTAGTTGGGCTGGCTTATGTGCTGTTATTTCGGCAGCCCATAAAGATTCTCGTGAAGATCCAGAGATTAATCGCCAAGAGCTTCTGCAGCTTGCCGGTGAGCATGGATTGATTGCATTACTGGGACCAAGATCTGACATTGGTTATAACATTCTTAATCGCAGACCAGATCGAGTCTTAGATCATTTGCGAACTTGGCAAGATCATGGCGTTCGGACTTACTTGGAAATCGCTACGCATTATCAAAGTCCGGATGGTTCAAATCTTTCGGACACTTTTGCGGCTCGAATGTTGCAGTGGGCGATTGTGCATAGAACTCAAGCAGTTCTCACAAATCTAGTTAGGTATCGCGACCCTAAAGATTCCCGAATCGCAGATGTGCTTGATGCTTCCCGTCGACAGGTTGCGCTATCAAATCAAGCTACAACTAGCCAGGCCTTTCTGGCGTCGAGCCAACACATGAGCTCTATTGCGCAGCGAGTTTCTAGTCTGGTTGGTGACCCTCGCGATATTGGCCAGGCCCTGCTTAGGCAAACTGTGGAACTTGGCCAAGAATGCGCAATCGATCCACAATCAGATTTGGGTATGAATCAGGTTTACGTTCCCGAGTTATCGAAGTTATTGCCAGGTGAAACTCGTAGCGCAGACAGCATTTTGCAAGAACGATGTGAGGTTAGTTTTTCTAACTACCTGACTGACAATTCAGTTACTCGAAGCGATGATCTTCGCACTACTCGCGCGCGCTTAGATTCTGAGTTGTCGGTAATTAAGCAAATGGGTCTTGCTGGCTACGTATTAACAGTTGCCCAAGTTGTGGACATGATTCGAGAAATGAAAGTTCGAGTCGCAGCTCGTGGTTCAGGCGCGGGAAGTTTCATTAACCACTTGTTGGGAATCTCTGGGGTAGATCCAATTAAGCACAATCTATTAATGGAACGTTTTGTTTCCACGCTTCGTCCAGGTTTGCCTGATATAGACATCGACGTGGAATCAGATCGCCGAATTGAAATTTATCAAGCTATCTTTGATCGATTCGGTGAGCAACGAACAACCTGTGTTTCGATGCGCGAAACTTACCGAGTCCGGCATGCGATCCGTGATGTTGGCGCAGCAATGGGTATGCCGCCAGGTGAAATAAACACGTTTGCTAAATCTTTCCCACACATCCGAGCACGTCATATCCGAAGCGCTTTAGCGGAATTACCAGAACTAAGACGAAGTGGAATTGGAATTCGGGCAGCTCGAGGCGATCTAGATCAATTTCTAGATTTAGTCGAAGGACTAGATGGACTGCCTAGACACACTGCACTTCATCCATGCGGAATTGTGCTCTCAGATTTGTCATTGCTGCAGCGCACCCCAGTTCAACCAAGCGCTCAGGAATTTCCGATGTCGCAATTCGATAAAGACGATGTTGAACATATGGGGTTGCTAAAACTTGATGTCCTCGGAGTTCGAATGCAGTCAGCCTTGGCTTATGCCATCGATCAGGTTTATCAAGTTCAAGGACCTGATGCCTATGGCACGGACGCAACCGGAAAAATCAATCTGGAATCAGTTCCTCGTGATGATCCAAAAACTTTTGAGTTAATTCAAAGCACTAAAACTTTAGGGTGCTTCCAAATTGAATCACCTGGGCAGCGAGAGTTGATTGGAAAGTTTGCGCCAGTTTCATTCGGTGACTTAATTACTGATATTTCACTGTTTCGCCCAGGGCCAGTTAAAAGTGACATGATCACGCCATTCCTGCGAGCTCGGCAAGGCTGGGGCCTGACTGACTATATGCACCCAGACTTGAAGGAGATTCTGACTGAAACTAGCGGAGTTGTAGTTTTTCACGAACAAGTAATGCGAATCGTTTCAGTTATGACAGGTTGCTCACTTGAAGCTGCTGATTTAATTCGCCGTCGCATGGGGGATTACGAACAACTCGATGAAATCCGAGAATGGTTTTATGGGTCATTGAAAAGTCGTAACTATGAACTCTCAGTAATCGAACAAGTCTGGGATGTGTTGCGTGCATTTGCTTCCTTTGGGTTTTGTAAAGCACATGCCGCCGCTTTTGCGCTTCCTACATATCAATCAGCCTGGTTTAAGACGCATCACCCAGCAGCTTTCTTGGCTGGAGTACTAACACATGATCCAGGTATGTATCCAAAGCGACTTATTGCTGATGATGCCCGAAGCTTTGGCGTTGAAATCCTAGGCCTTGATGTGAACGCCTCAAAGGACACTTATCTGGTTGAAGTAACTGAGGTAGGTAGCCAAGGAATTCGAATTCCACTGTCTGAAGTAAAAGGAATCAGCGAGCAAGAAGTTTTCGACATCATCTCTGCCCAGCCATATTCATCATTATCTGACTTTGTAATTCGCAGCAAAGCATCTCGGCCAATTGTGGAGCGAATAATTCTGGCTGGTGGATTTGATGCACTTCATGAGTCATTAGTTTCTAGACGTGACTTGCTATTTCATGCGGCTGAATTGAGTGCTGAACATAAGTTAAAGCGAACTGCACGATCCCGAATGGACAATCAAATTTCAGGCAATCAAATTTCATTAGGTATGCAAGAGACCGCATGGATCCCTGAGCCAACTGGACTGCCAGCACTTTCACTTGCAGATCGAGTTAGGTACGAGATCGAAGTATTAGGTATTGATGTAAGTGCTCATGTCATGAGTTTTTATCGTCAGATGTTGATTGAGTTGAATGCAGTGCCAGCTGACCACTTATTGACAGTGCGCTCACAGTCCAGTGTGCTTATCGCTGGAGTTAAAGTCGCTACTCAAACTCCACCAATTCGCTCTGGTAAACGAGTTGCATTCATCACACTAGAAGATTCCACCGGCCCCATCGATGCTGCATTTTTTGAAGAAGCTCAAGATCAATACGCCGCCACACTTTTTCATTCTTGGTTGCTCTTGGTCAGTGGAACAGTTCGTCGAACCGGCCCGCGTGGAGTTTCGATACTTGCCAATGGGTGCTGGGAGCTATCTGAGGTTTACCAACATTGGAAGCGTGGGGGAGTAAAAGCAGTTCAAGAGTTACTTGGCAATGTTCCAGTTCATCAACTAGATCCAGTAGCCCCAACTCAAATTTGGGAGCATGCAAGTGGATTTAGAACATCGCCGTTCGCAGACGTTCGACCCGCAGGGTCGGATATCGCAAGATCTATGCGATCAGCCGCAAAGATGGCACCATGAGCCGTTCGCAATTGAACCGAGGAAACTCGGCGCCGAATCCGCAAGGGGACGACGCTGGCTGCAACATTTTGCACATCGACATGGATGCTTTCTTTGCTTTAGTTGAAGTTCGGGAGAATCCAAGCCTTGCTGGCAAACAGGTAATCGTTGGATACGACGGCAACCGTGGCGTGGTTTTGTCCGCAACTTATGAGGCCAGAAAACTTGGCGTGCATTCCGCAATGCCAATGTCACGAGCCCTTCGCTTGGCACCTAACGCAATTGTCGTCGAACCAGATCATGAAAAGTATTCGGAAGTTTCTGAAAATGTGATGGCGATTTTTGAATCGATTACACCATTAGTCCAGCCGCTTTCGGTTGATGAAGCCTTCCTAGATATTTCTGGTGCCCAGAAACTTATGGGAACCCCAAGTCAGATTGGCGAAGTGATTAGAGCACGCGTGAACGACGAGCAGGGAATAACTTGCTCAGTTGGCGTTGCTTCAACCATGTTCGTAGCAAAGCTGGCAACTAACTTTGCAAAGCCAGATGGTTTGCACGTTGTGCCTGCCGACAAAGTAATTGAGTTTTTACATCCACTGCCAATAGGAGCGCTTTGGGGTGTTGGAGAAAAAACTGCAGAACAACTTTCTCGACTGGGCTTAGTAAGTGTCTCTGACATTGCAAATACTCCTGTTAAAACTTTGGCAAGAGTTATTGGGCAAGCAGCAGCCGAACATTTATACGAACTAGCTTGGGGTCGCGACCCACGAACTGTTACACCAAACCAAGCGGAAAAAAGTATTGGCGCAGAACGTACATTTGAATCAGATATGGATGATCCGGAAGAAATTCTGGCCCAGATATTGGATTTAAGTAACAAGGTAGCCAAGCGACTACGTGCTGCAAATTACTTTTCGCGAACTATAACTATCAAGGTACGGTTTGCTGACTTCACATCCTTTACCCGAAGCAAATCTTTGCCGGCCTCCACAGATTTAGCAACAGATATATATGCAACCAGCAAGAGCCTGTTTGAAGCAATGAACTTGCAGCGAGCTCGAATTCGCCTAGTCGGAGTCCGCGCCACCGGTCTCGTCCCAACCAGTGAATCCTCAGTGCAATTGGAGTTTTCGGACCGCGACTCAGGCTGGCGGGAGGCTGAGGAGGCAATCGACCAGGTCTCCTTAAAGTTTGGCAATTCAGCCGTTAAGCCAGCCCGGTTAATCAAGCCCGAATCTTAGAAATTTGGCTTGATTTCTATAAGGTTTTGCCAAGAATGGACAAATCTGGCGTTAGAGTTTCGAAAACTTCAAACCAGACGTATTCTTAGTTATACGAACTAGTTTTAAGGGGGCGCAAATGGCACTATCAGATCGCGAACAGCAACTGCTCGAGCAAATGGAGCGCGCCTTAGCTAGTGAAGACCCAAGATTTGCCTCCGCACTCGGCGGATCAATGACAAACCGCATTGCCACCAAGAGCATTGGAATTGCTGTTCTAGGTGTAGTAATTGGTATTGGAAGCTTGCTGGCTGCAGTTACCCTCTCCATTCCAGCCCTTGGCGTAGTCGGATTCTTGGCCATAGTTGCAGGTTTTTACTTTGCAAACTTGGGCGCTAAATCAAGCCCAACAACTGGAAAACCAGGAACCGCAAGTAAGGCACCTACATCTGGCGGGTTTATGCAAGGTCTAGAAGATCGCTGGGATCGTCGCCAAGATAACGGTTAAGTAGGCGAGCCAGTCCCATTTGGGGCATAATTTACGACATGACAATTCATAAAGCCGAAATTGGAAATTTTGCCGAAGATTTTGTTGTTGGGGACGTTTACCAACATCCTTTAGGTCGAACAATTACTGAAGCTGATTCAACCTGGTTCACGTTGTTGACTGTTAACACAAATCAAAATCACTTCAATGAGCACTACGCGAAAATGAATCCGATCGCAGAAGGTCGAGTAATTGTAAACTCAGGCTTTACTGTTGCTCTAGTGCTTGGAATGTCCGTGCTTGACATGAGCCAGCACGCCGTCGCAAATCTTGGTTGGACTGACATCAAACTAACTGCCCCAGTTTATGTTGGCGACACCTTGTATGCCGAAAGTAAAGTGCTTGAAATGCGCGAATCATCATCACGTCCAGATTTTGGAATTTTGACCATGCGCACCCGAGGAATTAACCAAGACGGTGTCGAGATCTTGTCATGGGTACGTTCCGTGATGATTTCGAAGCGCTCATCTGGTATTGGCCAAAACTATTTCCCAGAGGCAAAAACCGGCCCGATCGAATAAAGCTTGCGCAGATTCCTCGGATTCCTCGTTACCGTTGGAGCACTTGCTCTCGCTGGGTTAGTCGGATTTTCCTTAGTCAATTCGTGGTTGAATCCCGAGCCATTAACGATTGAAAATGTTGATGGTAGACCTGTAATCACAGCGACCCAGCCACCGTTAATTCCGTTTACTTTTGAGCTAGACAACAGCGGTTACGACATTAGTTACCCACAATGCAAAGGTGATTTACCAAGCAAGTTTGTAGGTTACGCAATCATTGGGCTAAACGGTGGAAAGCCATTTACTGAGAATAAGTGTTTTCAGAAACAATGGGATTGGGCATTAACTAAGGATGCCGTTGCCGTTTACATAAATACAGCTGACCCAGGAACAGAGTCTCCGATTAGATATGGAAAGAAAGTCGCAAAAGATACTCTGAAGCGACTCAATAAGTACGACGTCAATCCTGGTACACCAATTTGGTTAGACGTGGAAACTTACAACACTTGGACCAGCCCGGACCGGGCAATTCAGGTACTGACTGAACTGGCAATTGACTTAACTGCCGCAGGTTATCCGGTTGGTGTTTACGCTCCGCCAGTGCACTGGTTTGAGATAACCGGAAATGCCAACGTTGGAATGCCACTTTGGCTAGCAATTGGTCCATATCCTGACGTGCCAAGTGGAGTAGAAGCCGCTAAAGCAGCTTGCAGCAAAACTGCCTTTGGTGGGAAAACTCCTGACATGGTTCAGTTCGTTGCAACCGTAGACGGGGTAGCCCTAGATCGAAACATTATCTGTACCAGTCCAGTTGGGTTAGTTGCCCCAACTAGGTAGTAGTTGCTTCGTATGTATCGTCATCTGGATACGGAAACCATTCCGGATCAGCTTCAGCAGTAGGTGCAATCATCACCATCTTTGAGTTTCTAAACAACTCAAGTCCTTCTGCGCCCAGCTCGCGCCCAGTGCCAGTAAGTTTTCTGCCACCAAATGGAATCGCATCGTTGTCATTTAGCGGGGTGTTAACCCAGACAATTCCCGTTTCAATTTCATTTACCGCTCTAAATGTTTCCTCGAGGTCATTGGTATAGATGTTTGCACCCAGTCCAAGTTCTGAGTCATTTGCGAATGCGATCGCCTGATCAAGGCTCGTTACCTTGCAGATAGGAGCAAGCGGACCAAAGCATTCACCATGCATAACATCCATGTCATGAGTTGTCTTCAACACTGTTGGCTCATAGAACCAACCAGTTTTATGGTTTGTAGCTCGGGAGCCGCCACAAACTACTTCAGCGCCTTGTTGGATCGCTTGATCAACGATCTTTTCAAATCTTTCAAGCTCACGCTTAGAAGACATTGGCCCGATGTCCACCAATTCAAGGCCGCTACCAACACGAAGTGCTTTGGCATGGCCTGCAAGCTTGGAAACAAAATCGTCATAAACATTTTCATGAACATAAAAGCGCTCAGCAGAAGTGCAAACTTGGCCACAGTTTAGAAATGCAGCAAAGGCAGCACCACGAGCGGCGGTATCAATGTCAGCCGATGGCATGACGATAAACGCATCGTTGCCAGATGCTTCAATTAATGCCGGTTTGAACTGCTGGGCTGCGGTAGTAGCAACAGCCTGTGCTGCTTTAACGCTTCCAGTGAATGCAATGGCATGGGTATCTTTATGTGCTACAAGATCTTGCCCAGTTTGAGGTCCACCAGTTAGTACTTGAACTAGACCACTTGGTAGATGATCAAATGCTGCCATGGAGTAAAGCAAGGTAAGTGACGTTAACTCGGAAGGCTTGATGATGACCGCATTGCCGGCCGCAAGCGCAGCAGCTACTTGCCAGCCAGCAAGTAGAAGTGGAAAGTTGTAAGGAACTATCGAAACTACTGTGCCAACTGGCTCCTTGAGAACCATATGGATTTGTCCAGCAATCGCAGGACCGGCAACTCTTCCTTGCTCGTGACGAGCAATCTCGGCGTAGTACCTAAATGAGGAAGCAGCAGCGCCACCTTCCCAATTGGACTCCCTAAATGGTTTTCCCATTTCGCGCGTTAGGCATTCACCGGTCTCAACGGAAAGTTCGATCATGCGATCTGCAACTTGATGCATTGCATTAGCACGATCAAGTGCGCTCATTGCCCACCACTGTTTTTGAGCAG